>NZ_QJSX01000012.1 GCF_003217515.1 Deinococcus yavapaiensis KR-236
TTTGCGTGTGTCGCTTCCGGTTGTCATCCTGCTCGCCTCAATCGAGGCTCAGAAAGAATAGTCCTCAAACTAAAACTTGTCAACACCCCCGTGTTGCCGAAGAGCCTACCCTTGTTCGCCGCGCTCAATGAGCACCGTCTCCTGCACTTTCAACCCTGCCTCGAGAGCGCTACGCGCATAGCCCCGCGCGGCTTGCAGGTCGTGGTCTCGGTAGTTGCCGCATTCCAGTTCGCTCACCCCCGGAATGGGACGGTCATGCGTCTCGACGTCACGCAAGGCCGCCTCGAAGGCGCGCACGACTCCTTGCTCGTCGGGCTCCCCGATCACCGCCATGTACAGGCCGGTGCGGCATCCCATGGGAGAAACGTCGACCACGTCATTCACGTGATCTCGCAAGTACCCCGCCAGCAGGTGCTCCAAGGTGTGGAGCGCGCTCGGTTCGATCGCGCCCTTGTTGGGTTGCAGCAAGCGGAGGTCGTACTTGCTGATCACGTCTCCGCGAGGCGTTTTCTTCCGGCCTGCCAGACGGATGTAGGGAGCGTGCACTTTGGTGTGATCCAAATCGAACGATTCAACGTTTGCCACGCTCGTCATTGTGCCCATCACATTCGCGGGAAAAGGTGTACGAAGTGGCACGTCTTATACTGCCTGCATGTCTGACGTCGAGCCTTCCCCTCTTCCAATCCGTCCAGTGCGGACGTGGCCTTTCTGGGTCCCTTTGGTCGTGACGTCGGCTCTGCTCGCGCTCGACCAGTGGACGAAGGTGCTGGCGGTGTCCAATTTGACCTTCGGGCAGCCGGTCGAAGTCGCGATTCCCGGTCTGCTCGGCTTCACGCTCGTCTACAACACGGGCGCGGCGTGGAGCCTCTTTCAGGGCTCGGCTTTTCTGCTCGCGCTCCTGCGCTTCGCCGTCGGCGTCGGTCTGCTCGTGTATATGGCAAGACGTCCGCAAGACCGCTTTCACACCGTGGTCTTCGCGATAATCTCGGCCGGAGCCATCGGCAACGCCATCGACGGAATTCGGCAAGGCAAGGTGACGGACATGCTCTCGTCCCCGGCGCTCGACGCCGTGACCCGCTCTATCAACGGGCAGCCTTTTCCCATCTTCAACATCGCCGACAGTTGTGTCGTCGTCGGCGTCATTTTGCTTCTGATCGCCAGCGTAGTCTCCAGCGTCCGCAAGCCTCGCTGAGCGCCGCCAGCGAGCAGAACAGAAGAGAAGCGCGAGGGAAAGTCCTCGCGCTTCTCTTCTGTATCTCTTGTTCTTGAATTCGTCGTGTGACGGACTCGAACGTGTTAGCGCAGGACGCGCAGTGCCTTGAGCAGGGCGATCAAGACGACCGAGCCGACGATGCCCCAGATGATGTTCCAGAAGCTGAAGCCGTTCGAGGCGGCCGTTCCCGACGCCGCGCCGATACCGAGCAGGTCACCGAAGATCAAGCGGGCGAGCAACGCACCCACGATGCCGATCAAGATATTGGCAATCGCGCCTTGCTGCGCGTCCGTCCTCATGATGATGCTGGCGATCCAACCACAAAAAGCGCCGACCAGAATTGCAACGATCCATGCCATAACGTTTCCTCCTCTGATTCTTCGGCAACTTCGCTGCCGTTGTGTCCTGAGAATAGAAATCGTCCTCACGGTCTTGTGTTGACCCCCTCACCTTCTCAAACTATATTCAAGAGCTTATAAGCAACGAAAAAAGACGCGCGCCTGGCGCGCAAGGAAGTATGAAGCTCGAATCGGTCGCTCCCATCAGGTGTCAGCTTCGCCGCTCCCCGTACGGGCCCGCAATTCCTCTACGAGCGTCTGGACGGCCGTCAAGTGATCGGCGAGCATGGGGGCGTTGCGATTGCGGTAGGCATTGGCGGCCCCTCGCTCGAAGTGATCGGCGCTCGCTTCGGCGACGTCGTTGCGTCCCGCGCGCGCCAATCGCCGAGCTTCACGGGCGAGATCGACCACGGCGCTCATCAGCGCGTTGAGATCTTGCGGGTGCGTCATGTCAGCTCTTCTCGGTGTCTGGATCGGCGAAGTAGTTGCACACGGCGGCGAGCACGCAGCGCGAGCACTTGGGCCGACTCCACGTGCAGATCTTCTGGCCGTGACGAAGCATGTTCACGTGAAAGTTGTACAGCACGGCAGGCTCGGGGGGCAGGAGTTCCAAGAGTATGCTGTGCGCCGCCTCGTGCATCACTTTCGGCCCGATCAGTCCCGTCCGCTGAGACACGCGGTGCACATGGGTATCGACGGGAAGGACGGGCTTGCGAAAACAGAACAGAAGCACGAGCGTCGCCGTTTTGAGGCCGACGCCCGGCAAGGCGAGAAGCCACGCGAGCCCATCCTCGGTCGGCAAGTCTTGGAGGAACGAGATGTCGTAGCTGCCGCGCGATTCACGAATCGCACGCAAGGTGCGCTGGATGTTCGGCGCCTTCACCTCAGCGAAGTTCGATGGCGCGATGGCCTCGGTGAGCTCGTCCACGGGCGCGTTCTCGACGCCCGCCCAGTCGCCGAAGCGCTGCATCATGCGTTGATAGGCGAGGTCCTCGTTCTTCCAGGTCGTGCGCTGCGAGAGAATGGTGGAGATGAGCTCGTGCATCGGTTCGCGACGCGGTGTGTGCTCGTTATCGCCGTACGTCTCCAGCAAGATCGAGTGAATCTCGAGCGCTTTGTCCTTCAGCGATGGAAAGTTTCTCGCCGCCTTTTGTACGGGACCCTCGGACGTCACGGCGCGCTTCGTCGAGCGGCGTTTCAGGAGCGAATCGTTCATGCCGCATTGTGCGAACACGCCTGCTCCGCCCGCCTTGCCCGATCGTTGAGTGACGCCCTTCAGCTATCGACGACGCGCCGCAGCGACTCTAGGGACATTCGCTGCGCCTTGAGGCGCTCGGCGCGCGTGACGGCTTCGAGGTCGGCGACGGCCCGATCCAAGTCGTCGTTCACGATGACGTAGCGAAAGGAGTGCGCGGCGAGGATTTCCTCGCGAGCACGCTTCAAGCGCTTCTCGATTCGTTCGGGCGTCTCGGTCGCCCGGCCTTCCAACCGGCGGCGCAACTCGGTGAGGCTCGGCGGGATGATGAAGACCAAAATCGCTTCGGGCGTGCTCAACGCGACTTGCATCGCGCCTTCCACCTCGATCTCCAGCACGACGTCCTGTCCGCGGGCGAGCGCCGCCTCGACCGGAGCGCGCGGCGTTCCGTAAAAATTCCCGACGAATTCCGCGTATTCGAGAAAGCCGCCTTCTTGCATTTCGAGCTCGAACGCTTCGCGGGTGCGAAAGTGGTAGTCGATGGCATCACGCTCG
The DNA here is from genome assembly GCF_003217515.1 of Deinococcus yavapaiensis KR-236. Lineage (NCBI taxonomy): Bacteria > Thermotogati > Deinococcota > Deinococci > Deinococcales > Deinococcaceae > Deinococcus > Deinococcus yavapaiensis. The sequence goes on from NZ_QJSX01000012.1 coordinate 3,302, forward strand.
GCGGGTCGCCGTTCGCGCGTTGTCCACGAAATCGAGTAGAACACGTCCTTGTCCGCGAGCCATCGTTCTCGCAGCGTGCCTTTTCCGACGCCCGACGCTCCGGTCATGACGATCAACAGTCCGCGTGATTGTTGTGGGTCTTCGCCTTGCATTCGTTCAAGCATAAGGGCTCGGCCGCCTCGGACGTGAGGGGTGAACGAACGCGAGCGACAAGCGTCGCCACTTGTCGCTCTGAAAGCTGGTGCGCCCGACAGGAATCGAACCTGTGGCCTAGGGCTTAGGAGTCCCCCGCTCTATCCTACTGAGCTACGGGCGCGAACTCGCGTGGAGTATAGCGTCTTTCGAGAAGATGTGTGACCTCCGTCATTATGCTTCAAACAGAATTATGGCACAATACTTCTATGAATAACGCTCTGGATCGGGGGTCTTCGCTGCACGCCGTGTCGTTCACGAAGCTAGGCAAACACATCGTACGCATGACGCCCGACGGGCGTCTGCACGCGCTTGACGTCCTCGCCGCCTTGGGCGTGCGGCACATCGAGAACGTACAAGCATATCTCGCCGAGCACGGCGTTTCCTGCGGTTTCTACGACTTCGGCGAAGATCACGGCGAGGAAACGGTGGCGTGGCAAGACGTGACTCTGCTCGCCTTCGCACTGAAGACGACCGACGCCAAGCGCTGGCGCGAGCGGGCACAAGCGATGCTGACCGGCTACCTTTCCGGAGACGTCACTCTCGCCGCAGAAATCGCCGAGCGCAATCCCGACAGCGAACGCCGCCGTTGGCTCAGCGCCCGCCTCGAAAGCGCGGAAGCGCGCAAGCGCTTCATGAGCACCGTCGCCAAGCACGGCGGGGAAGGCGACGTGTTTCGCCTCGTCAGCAGCTTGTCCAACCGCAGCGTCCTCAACATGAACTCGGCGGCCTTCCGCCGCGAGCGTGGCGTCCGGGATACGCGCGACGGCATGACGGCCGCCGAACTGATGCGCCTGACCTACTTGGAAACGGCGAGCGCCCAAGCAATCGAAGCGCACGCGGCGCGCGGCAACGACGAGATTCTCGCGCTTCACCGCAAGAACGTCGACAACGAGCGCAAGGTGTGGGCAACCGCGCTCGGTCAAGCTTCCTGAGCCCTACCCAGTTCGCGCCTCGTCTGCTATCATTGCTGGGCGAGTTCGGTTCGCCGAGCACGCGAGCCCCTTTTCGAGGCGTAGCGCAGGCCGGTAGCGCACTTGGTTTGGGACCAAGGGGTCGCTGGTTCGAATCCAGTCGCCTCGACCAAGGCTCCCGGAGCCACTCGAGAGGGTGGCCCCGGAAGATGCAAGTGACTAGGGGTGAACGCACGCGGGATTGGTGTAGTGGTAGCACAGCAGCCTTCCAAGCTTCTGGCCTCGGTTCGAATCCGTGATCCCGCTCCAAAACGGCCCCTTCGGGCCGTTTTTCCATGCGCCCTTAGCTCAGTCGGATAGAGCAGCCGCCTTCTAAGCGGCCGGTCGTGGGTTCGAATCCTACAGGGCGCGCCAAGAGAAAACCCGCACTGCGTGCGGGTTTCTTCGACTCGAGCCTTTGGCGCGTTGCTTGCTCTCGGGCGTTCGTGGGCTACCCATGTGCCACCGCGTCAATTTTAGTGCTTGCCCGCTTGATCACGCGCCGCCTTGGCGACATCAGGCAAGGGCGGTGCATGGCCTGCCAACAAGTCGGCGAGGGACTTGGCGTGCGTTCGACGCTCGTCAATGAAAAGGTGGCGGTAAAACTTCAAGGTGATGGAAGTCGACGCGTGACCCGATTTCTTGCTTACTCCTCGGCAGGAACGCCCGTATGGACTCCCAAGGTCGCGTTCGCATGACGCAATCCGTGAGGGGTGAGGTCTTGAACCTTCGCCACTTCTGCGAAGCGGCGAAGGTTGTTCGGGCTAAGACTGCCTATCAAAACCCCAGGTTGAGTCGAAAGGGCACGCAGCGAACCGGCCGACGGGTGTCACCGGGTCGCTACTTCTTGCCGCGCAGGACATCCACGGCTTTGCGCACGGCCGCGTCTTCGGCCAATCTCGGCGCTGGCCAGCGCGTGTCCATGGCGATGTCCGGCACGATCCGCGGTGGATGCACTCCGTCCGGGTAATGGAACAACCTGTTCGTCACCCACACGCGCGACCCGTCCTGTAGGGCAAAAGTCTGCGTCGGCTCGAGTCCACCCCCGGTGGGCCGCCCGATCACCGTCGCTCCCCGCAAGTGCTGCAACACCCCGCTCATCGCCTCGCCCCACGAGAAGGTGTCCTCGTTGACCAGCACCGCCACGGGCACGTTCTTCAACGCCCCCAGCAGTGGCCCGCCCGCCACCACTTGGTCGACAGCGGCCCCGGTTCGGTCGCGAAACTCTCCGTACTTGCCGGAGAGAAAGTTGCCCAGCACCGGCTGCGCTTCCTCGTCGACGCCGCCGGTGTTCCAGCGCAGATCGACCACCACGCCCTTGACGGGCGCGCGTCCCACCACCTGCACGAGTCGCTTGACCGCTTGCGCTCCGATGCCCCTCACCGCAAAGTCGTCCAGATGCAGGTACACGATGTCCGAAGCGAACGCCAATCGCTCGACCACCGGCTCGGCGCGGTACTGCACTTGGGTGCGCTTGAGGTTCACGTCGCGCTCCCGCCCGTCGAGGCTTCGGACGGTCAGGCGAACGGTGGACCCGACCGGTCCGCGAATTCGTTCCACGGTCGGGCAGTTCGCGCCGTCGGCCTTCACGAGTTCCTCGCCCGGCCGAAGGGCGGCGGTCAGGGCGGGACCGCCGGGAACGAGCTTGTCGATCACCAGCCCGCCACGGTCGGTGCGGGGGCCCTTCACGATGATGCCCACGCCGCCCCACGTCTGCTGGTTGTTGATCCTGGCGGTGAAGTCGTCGATCTCGATACTCGACTCGAACCGCGCGTGCTTATCGTCGAGCTTGCCCACGAGCTCACGCAGCAGGCGGTAGAACTCGGCGTCGTCCGAGGCAGCCTTTGTCCGAATCCAGTAGGCGTCGACGAGGTTCGGCCAGTTGAGGCGCTTGAGCTTCGCCGAGTCGATATAGTTCCTCGAGATCAGGTCGCTGACGTCCTTGAAGACAGCCTCGCGGAGCGTGGGGCTGAGGCGGTGCGTGCCCGCCGCGTCGGGGGACGGGGCGACGACCGGACAAGTCACGACGGCTGGCTGCGCGAAGGCGACCGGCGCGAGCAGAAGCGACGCCGTGACGAGCAAGCGGCTGAGCATGGGAACCTCCGAAGAACCCAGGAATCAGGGGCATGACGCACGAGGACGGACGTGTGAGCGATTACAATGTACCAAACGCGTATCGTCGCGAGAAGCTCTAGGGCGTTTCATGGTCGGTTCTTCTCTCCCGACGCGACGTTCGCGCCTGACCTGTGCTGCGCTCGATCAGCCTGTGCATCACGCCGAGCGCGTCGTTTCCTGGTCCGGCGGGCATCACGCCGAGGACGAGAGCCCCCAATCGCGCGGACGGTTCCACGGCGCTTCGCCGTGCAACCGCTTTGCCCATCTCGGCTGGCAGGCGACTCGGCACGATGTCCCGTGTTTCCGCGTCACCGTATCGGGCATGCCGAGCAACATCCGCGTGACGCTCACGGCGAGTATGGCCCGTTCGTTCCACGTAGACTTGCAAAGAGTGGGAACCGGGACCCTCCTGAGCATCGGTCCCGGCTCGCTTGCCTCGCCGCGTCGCGCCTTGCTCTCTCCTTGACGCCCGCCCCGTCTCGCCAAGACTCTCGACCTGGAGGAAGCATATGACCGTGCCACCCGACCGATTCGACGTTCCCGTGATGCTGCTCGAACTCATTCCGATTCCCGTGACGGACGTTGATCGGGCCAAGTCGTTCTACGCGGATCGAGTGGGCTTTCACGTCGATCACGACGTTCAGCCCGCTCCGGGAAGGCGCGTCGTGCAACTCACGCCGCCCGGCTCGGCATGCTCGATCTTGCTCAGCGCGGGCCTTGGTGAGATTTCGAGCGTGACGCCCGGAACGCTCCGGTCGCTGCACCTCGTGGTCTCCAGCGTCGAGCAGACGCGGGCCTTGCTGATCGAGAACGGGGTGGAGGTCGGTTCGGTGCAAGTATTCGACCGTGGCGTGAAATTCGCATCGTTTCGCGATCCGGACGGGAACTCGTGGCTGCTTCAGGAGATGCCCTGGCGTACTCTTTGAGGGCTGACGCCGTCTCATGGCAGGCACGGAGCGACGTCGTCCGAGTGGTTGCCTCCCTGAAGCCCGAAAGCCATGGCTTCGAGCTTCAGGGGGAAAGCGTCTCTTGCAATTTGGCGATCACGACTCGCGCCGCGTCCTCGGGCGTGCCCAGCGACGAGTCGAGGTCGAGGTCGAAGCCCGGGTGGGCGTAGATCTCGTCACGTCCCAAACGAGCCAGGCCCGTGGGGCGTCCCGCTCTGGTCGCGTCCCGCTCGGCTTCCCAGCGTTCGCTGACATTCAGCGGTGGCTTGAGGTTGACGAGCAGCGGTCGGTAGGGGCTCCACAGCCGCATGGCTTCCTCGAACGTAGCGGAATCGAAGAACAGCACGTCCACGATGACGTTGCTGCCGCTCGCCACGAGCGCCGCCACCATGTGATGCAGGCCGCTGATCACCTGCCGCCCGACTGCCCCGAATCCGATGCCCACCGCGACGGTGGGGTCGTCGGGATGCAGGTCGTACCAAACCCCGTCGCGCTCGTTCGCTTGGTATGGAAAGTACCGCGTCGGCATGTTCATCCACGCGCGGTCGTATCCGAGTTGCAGATACGGCTCGGCGAGCAGATTTTGCAGAGCAGTGCACAACGACGACTTGCCCGTGCTCGACGCTCCGTTCACGACGATCAGGCGACCCGGCATGGCCCCGTCGGGCGCTGGTTCCTTCGAATCGTTGAATTGTGGCATGAGCGAGTATACGTTTTACCGTGCTCGCACCTCGTAGCACGACCCATCCAGATTGGAGTTCGACGGGGAAAAAGTTCGTCCAGGCTGATGCATTCATGGAATTGACCGAACCGAGGCTTTGACTGGAATCGTTCCGAATCCCCTGAGTTGATGGTGATACCATGAAGAACACCGACGGGTGTTCTTGTCCGAAGTTCACCTTTCGACCCTTCGACTTCACTCCATGGGAGGCGTGATGCTGCTGCGCCGAAAAGATCTTTCTCTGTTGCGCACGCTCGCGATCGCCGCCGGTGGAATCACGCTGCCGTTTCTGTGGCCCGACATATTCGCCAACCTTTTGCGTCCGCTGCCAGCGATGGCAGGCCATCAGGACGGCTGGCCGGCGACGCTCACGACCTTGCATGTCGGGTCCGACTTGCTGATCGGCATGTCGTATACCGTCATCGCGAGCATCTTGGCGTACATGGTGTACCGCAATCGACGAACGCTGCCCTTCGATTGGGTGGTACTGGCCTTCGGGTTGTTCATCGTCGCGTGCGGCTTGACGCACGTCATGCACGTCCTCGTGCGCTTCGTCCCGTTGATGTGGCTCGACGGGTACGTGCGGGCCGTCACGGCCATCGTGAGCGTGGCGACAGCCGCCGCCTTGCCGCCGCTCGTGCCGCGTGTTTCACGGCTGCTGGAGGCCGAGCGGCAGGTAGCGGAGCAGCGGCACACGTTGGAGCGCACGAACGACGCGCTTCTTGAGTCCGTGGCACGCTCGGAGTTGCTGGCCGCCCTGGGCGACGCCTTGCAAAGCGCGACGACGACGCGCGAAGTCGAACTGGCCGCGTTGGAGCGCCTCACGCCCGCGTTGGACGCCTCGGCGATGCTGGTGCTGACGCTGGAGGGCGAGCGCGTTCGGTCGTCCACGGTGCAGGGCACGCCGCCTCGGCAGGTCGCGGCGATGCTGTGCAGCAGCGAGATCCTCCTGACGGACACGCCCGTGCTGGCGGACGTCGTGAAAACGAAAAGCGCGCTGTATCTCGACGACTATGAGGCGCGGCCCGACGCGGCGGCGAACGTGCGCGGCATGTCGTATGGAGTCGAGCCCATCGTGACGCGCGACGGAAGCGTGGTGGGAGCGGTCGCGGCTTGGCGGCGACGCGGCTTGGGGTCGTGGACCCCCGGGCAGCGGGACCTCATGCGGCGGGCGGCCGCGACGATCGGCTTGGCGCTGGAACGGGCGGGGGTGGCGGCCGAAACGGCGCGTCAGCGGGACGCCCTCGCACTGGCCAACGAGCAGTTGCGGCACAGCAACGCGGAACTCGAGCAGTTCGCGTACGTCGCCAGCCACGACCTGCAAGCGCCCATTCGCGCCGTGACGAGCTTCGCGCAAGTCGTGGAGGGCCGCTACGGAGATCGCCTCGACGAGCGAGGTCGGTCGTACTTGGAGCAGATCAGCGCGAACGGGCAGCACATGAAGCGCCTCTTGGACGACTTGCTGGCTTACGCTCGGCTCACCACGCACCTGACCGCTCCGGACGTCGTTTCGATGAACGAGGTGTTCGACGCGGTGGCGGCGCGGTTGGCTCCGGACGTGGAACGCTGGGGCGCGACGTTGACGCGCGAAGAGCTTCCGTCCGTCCGAGTCGATCGGCCTCAAGTCGATCAGTTGCTGCAGAATCTGCTGTACAACGCCGTGAAGTACCACCGTCCGGACGTGGCGCCGATGGTGCGGGTGTCGGCGACGCGCGACGAAGCGATGTGGCACTTTCGCGTGATCGACAACGGCATCGGCATCGAGGACAAGTACTTCGAGCGCATCTTCGTGATCTTCCAACGCCTGCACGGCCGCGAGCGCTTCGAAGGCACCGGGATCGGCCTCGCCGTGTGCAAGAAGATCGTCGAGCGGCACGGCGGGCGCTTGTGGGTGGAAAGCCGAGTCGGCGTCGGCTCCACCTTCCACTTCACCTTGCCCGCGTGACGTTCACCCCGGACGAACGTGCTTGCGGACGAGGTCGCGGCCTTTGGGCGTGACTTCGTAGACGCCGCTGAATCCGTGCTTGTCGCGCGCACCTCTGGGCTTGAGGTAGCCTTCGCCGACGAGCTTGCGGATGACGAGCATTTCGAAGCGGCTCTTGGGGCGGTGGTAAGGAGCGAGCGCGGCGAGCACGTCTTCTTGGCGCAGCAAGAGGCCCGCGCTGTCGGCGGGGCGAGTGTCGCCGATCATGGCGGCGAGCAAGCTCGGCAGCAAGCTGGTGATGCGGTCGGGCGGAGACGACTCGGAAGGAGCGTTCTTCGCGCTCGTCCGGCTCGGGCTCGGCTTGTCGGCAGTGGGCGTACGACTCGTCGACGGTCGCTCGCGGGAGGAAGGGGCGTCCTCCGCCGCGCCTTGTCGAAGGCGCCGTAAGTGTTCGGGCAGCCGAAAGGCGGGTTTGCGGGTGGTGCTCATACGTCAGGGTAGCGCGTGGAGCGGAGCGCGTGCCTTGCGCCTCTCTTGACAGCGGAAATGGAATTTCGTACGATCCACTTACTTAAGTAACTGAATAAAGAAAGGGGAGCGATGCGCTCACTTCGAGGAAACGATCAGAGCGTCGTGCGCGCCCTGAACAAAAACGCCGTCCTCAACTTCCTGCACCACGAGGGACCCCTCAGCCGCGCGAACCTCAAAGAGCGCAGCGGCCTGAGCGGCGCGGCGATCAGCGCCGTCGTCGCCGAACTGATGGACGACGGCCTCGTGGAAGAGCAGGAAATCGGGCCTTCCACGGGTGGACGCCCCCCGGTGATGCTGCGCGTCAATTACGCCGCGCGCGCCGCCGTCGGCATCAAGTTGATGGAGCGCGAGCTCGCGGCGGTCCTCGTGGACCTCGGCGGGCGGGTGCGCGGCGGCGTTCGACTTCCCCTCGCCGAGCACACGCCCGAACTCGTCGCGCGCGTGGCAAGCCAAGCGACCGAGCAGTTGCTCGCCGCCTCGAACTTGCCGCACGACCGCCTCGCGGGCATCGGGATGGGCTTGCCAGGCGTCATCGACTCGGCGCGCGGCGTGTGCGTTCGATCGGCGTACCTTGGCTGGCAAGACGTCCCGATCGCCGCCTTGCTCGAAGCGCGCGTCGGCGTGCCGACCTTCATCGACAACGACGTGAACGCCTTCGCCGCCGCCGAGCGCCTGTTCGGGCACGGCAAGGGCGCCGCGCACCTCGCCGTCGTGACGGTCGGGCGCGGCATCGGCGCGGGCCTCGTGCTCGGCGGCGTGGCCCACCGAGGGCGCGACGGAGGAGCGGGCGAGCTCGGGCACACCGTCAGCGAGGTCGGCGGACGCGTGTGCGAGTGCGGCAAGCGCGGATGCCTGGAGGCGTACGCCTCCGAACCCGCCCTGCTCGCTCGAGCCAAAGAAGCGGGCGTGCGCGTGAAGGATGTCCAAGACCTCCTGATGAACGTGCACGACGAGCGCGTCGCCGCCATTTTGCACGACGGCGGAACGCGTGTCGGCGTGGCGCTCGCGAACCTCGTCAACCTCGTCAATCCCGAGCTCGTCGTGATCGGCGGCGAGGGCGTGCGGCTCGGAGACGTGTTCTTCGAGGCGTTGCGCGCCGCTCTGCGCGAACACGCCTTCGACGGCCTCGCGCGGCATCTTCCCGTCGTCGTCGAACCGTGGGGCGACGACGCGTGGGCGCGCGGCGCCGCCAGCCTCGCCGTGAGCCGCGTCTTCGACTTGGAGGTGAGCAGCGATGTATGAACGCGGCCTCAAACGACGCTTGACCCTCGCGCTGTTCCTCGGACCCGCTTTGATCGGCATCGGCGTGTTTCTGCTCGGGCCGATCGTCGCGTCGTTCGTCCTCGCGTTCACGTCATGGGATCTGCTGACGCCCCCCAGATGGGCGGGCTTGTCGAACTTCACGCGTTTGCTGGCCGACCCCGAAGTTCGCTCGGCCCTGTCGCACACCCTCACCTTCATCGTGCTGTACGTGCCGCCCGTCATGCTGCTCGGCCTCGTCGTCGCGATTGCTCTGAACCGCAACGTGCCGGGACGCGGACTGTTACGCGCCGTGTACTTCCTGCCCGTCGTGACGAGTTGGGTGGCCGTCGCCCTCGTGTGGAAGTGGCTGCTCAATCCAAGCTACGGCCTGCTGAACAACTTGCTCGCCGTCGTCGGCGTCACCGGTCCCGCGTGGCTGTTCGATCCGCGCTTCGCGATGCCCGCCGTGATCCTCACGAGCTTGTGGAAGGACGTCGGCTTCGTCATGACGATCCTGCTGGCGGGCTTGCAGAACGTGCCCGAGGAACTGCACGAGGCGGCCGCCATCGACGGCGCCACCGAATTCCAGCAGACGCGGTTCGTCACCGTTCCGCTGCTCGCTCCCGCGATCTTCTTCGCGCTCACCATCAGCCTCATCAACTCCTTTCAGGTGTTCGACCAGGTGTACGTCATGACCGGCGGCGGACCGGCGGGCGCGACGACCGTCCTGATCGAGCGGATCGTGAAGAACGCCTTCTCCTACAACGCGATGGGCTACGCGGCGGCGATGTCGTGGGCGCTCTTCGTCCTCGTGTTCGCGACGTCCTTCGTCTTGACGCGTCTGCAAAGGCGGTGGTCGTGGTGACCCGCACGGCGCCCCTTCCCCTCGCGGCGACGCCGCCTCGCCGCCGCTCCTTCGCTTGGAAAGCGTGGTTGACGTTCGGATTGCTGATCCTCGGGGCGGCGGTGATGCTCATGCCGTTTCTGTGGATGATCAGCACGTCCCTCAAGCCCGAAGGCGCCGTGCTCGCCCTTCCGCCCCGGCTCGTGCCCGAATCGCCGACGTTGCAGGCTTACCGGGACGTCGCGCAAAGCTTCCCGCTGTGGCGCGCCCTCGGCAACTCGGCGCTCGTGGCGGTCCTCACGACCCTCGGCCAACTCGTCGTCGCGTCCACGAGCGGCTACGCCTTCGCCCGCTTTCACTTCCGAGGCCGCGACGCCTTGTTCTCCCTCATCCTCGCGACCCTCATGGTGCCGTTCGCCGTCACGATGACGCCGCTGTTCATCATCGTCAAAACCCTCGGATGGACGAACTCGCTGCTCGGCCTCATCGTGCCCGCGATGTTCAGCGCGTTCGGCATCTTCTTGATGCGTCAGTTCTTCCTCTCCTTGCCCAAAGAGCTGGAGGAAGCGGCGACGCTCGACGGCTGCTCGACGTTCGGCACGTTCGCGCGCGTCATGCTGCCCCTCTCGGGTCCCGCCCTCGCGACGCTCGGCGTCTTCGCGTTCATGGCGTCGTGGAACAACTTCTTGTGGCCGCTGCTCATCGTGAGCGACCAAAACCTCATGACCCTTCCGCTCGCCCTCGCGACGCTGCAAGGCGTGTATCCCGGTCAGACACAGTGGAACCTCATCATGGCCGGGGCCGTCGTCAGCGTCCTTCCGATGATCCTCGTGTTCCTGCTCGCTCAGCGCTGGGTGGTCGCCGGAATGACCGCCGGAAGCGTGAAGGGGTGATGCGCCTGAACTGACTCATCGACCTTCGGCCCGAAGCCCTCCCGACCTTCAGGAGAACCGTGATGAAAAAGCTGTTGACGCTCGCCTTGCTGACCGCCTCGACCGCCTTCGCCCAGTCGACCGTGACGTACTACTCGTTCACGACGGACGCGACGCACATGGACGACATGAAAGCCCTCATCTCGGCCTTCGAGGCCCAGAATCCCGGCGTGAAGGTCAACCTCGTGACCGCGCCGTTCGATTCGTACTTCACCAAGCTCCAAACGGACATCGCGGCGGGCAATCCTCCCGACGCGTTCGAGCTGAACTACGAGAACTTCGCGACCTTCGCGAGCCGAGGCGCCTTGCGCCCGCTCGCGGCGAGCGCCGTTCCGCGCGACACCTTCTATCCGGCCGCCCTCAACGCCTTCCGCTTCCAAAGCCGCCAGTACGGCCTGCCGATCACCTTCTCCACGGTCGTGCTGTTCTACAACAAGGACTTGTTCGACAAGGCGGGCGTGAAGTACCCCACGGCCTCGTGGAAGTGGAAGGACGTCTTGAGCGCCGCGCAGAAGATCAACAACCCGGCGCAGCGCATTTGGGGCGTCTACCAGCCCGTGCAGTTCTGGGAGTTCTACAAAGTCGCGCAGCAAGCCGGAGGCGGCCTCAAGATCAGCGGCAACGACGTGCAAATCGACACGCCGCAAAACCGAGCCGCCTTGAAGTACCTCGTGGACAAGGTGCTGGTGCAAAAGGTGATGCCGACCGACGCGCAGATGAGCGGCGTCGCGAACGAGGACCTGTTCCTCAACGGTCAGCTTGGCATGCTCGTCTCGGGCATCTGGATGTTCGACAAGTTCAGCAAGGCGAACTTCAAGTGGGACATCGCCGTGGAGCCGGGCGGAACGAAGAAGGGAACGCACTTCTTCTCGAACGCGGCGGTCGTGAGCGCGAAAGCGAAGAACGCCGACGCCGCCACGAAGTGGGTGCAGTTCCTCGCGGCAAGCCCCACGACCGCCGCGCGCCGCATCGCGTCGAGCTGGGAACTTCCTGCCCTCAGCCTTTCGCAGCGCACCCTCGTCGCGCCTTACCTCGCCAAGCCGATGCCCGCCAACCGCGAGGCGGTGTTCGACTCGCTGCGCTACGCCGTCACGCCGCCCGTGGTCGAAAATCAATCTCAACTGCAAGACATCATCAACCAGGAACTCGAAGCGGCGCGCCTCGGCACGAAGACCGTCGAGCAGGCACTCGCGAGCGCGCAAGCACGCGTCGAAGCGATGATGAGGAAGTAAGAACGTGCGAGACTCGCTGCGCCTCCTCCTTCTTCATCAAGCCGACAGCGGCGCGTTTCCCGCGTGCCCGACGTTCTCGCAGTACCCGTACGCTTGGCTGCGCGACGGCACCTTCGTGGCGTACGCCCTCGACCGAGGAGGCGAGCACGCGGCGGCGGAACGCTTTTACCGCTGGGCGCTGGGCACCATCGCGAGCTTGGAGGAGCACGTTCGAAGCCTCGTCGCGAAGCGCGAGCGAAACGTCCCCATCTCCGACGCGGAATTCCTGCCGACGCGCTTCGCCCTCAGCGGCGACGCCCTCGGAGACGATTGGCCGAACTTCCAGCTCGACGGGTACGGGCAAGTCCTGTGGGGTCTCGCCGAGCACTTGAAGCTCAGCGGGAAGGTGAGCTTGCCGAGCGAGTTCGAGCGCGGCGTGCACGTCACGGTCACGTACCTGCGCACCTTCTGGAACGAACCGTGCTACGACTGCTGGGAGGAATTTCCGTACCGCTGGCACACCAGCACCCTCGCGTCGCTGTACGGCGGCTTGCACGCCATACAGCCGTTCGTGCCCGAGGTGGGCGACCTGCCCGAGCGCCTTCGGTCCTTCACCCGCACGCACCTCGTGCAAGGCTCGGAGCTCGTGAAGTTCTCGGGCTTTCCGTTTCCGGACGCGAGCCTGTTGTGGGCGGGCGTGCCCTTCGGCCTCGTGGACCTCCGAGACCCCGTGTTCGCCGCCACGCTCGCCCGCGTCGAACGCGACCTCGTGCGAGGCGGCGTCTACCGATACGCCTTCGACACCTACTACGGCGGGGGTCGCTGGGTGCTGCTGACCGCGTGGCTCGGCTGGGTGTACGCGCGCCTCGGGCGGACGGACGAGGCGAGGCGTTGCCTGAAAGTCGTGCAAGACGCGTGGAGCGCCCATGGCTTGCCCGAGCAGATGCACGGCGAGCTTCTGACGCCCGCTTACGAACCGTACTGGCGAGACCGCTGGGGGCAAAGCGCCAACCCCTTGCTGTGGTCGCACGCGATGCACGTCGTCCTCGAAGCCGAACTCGCCCCCACCCTCGTGGAGACGCCATGAACGACACCTTGACCGCTTCTCTCTCGCACCGGCCCTTCGGCATCGACGATCCGTACAAGAAGCTGCCCGACGAACGCTCTCCGCGCGATCCCGCACCGGGCGATCGCGTCACCGTGAACTTCCGCGCGACGACCGAGAAGGCGAGCGTGACGCTGACTTCGAGGGGCCGCCGCGAGCACCTGAGCGCCACGTCACTCGGAGACGGGCTTTTCACGACCGATCTCGGCGTCGTCACGCCCGGTGAGTACACGTACACGATCGAGGCGGGCGGCGCTTCGCAGTCGTTCTCGTTCACGGTCGGCGCTTGGAGGGAGGTGCGAAGCGTCGAGGACGTTCGAGTCGAGGCGACGCTCGTGCACTTGACGCTCGGCTTGGACGACGGTTCGACGCTTCCTTGCATCCTGAGCTTCCCGGCGAGCGGCGTTTGCGCCGTCGGCTTCGGAAAGGCGGCGGGAACCGGACTCGAACTGCGGGCGCACCGAGCAGACGGTCGTCTCGCCGTACGCGCCGACGGCGCGCTCTTGGAGCTCGACTGCTCCACGCTGGACGTCACCGTGTCACGCCCCGGCGGCACGGCGGTCGCGCGGGGATCGCTGAAGTTCCGCGTGCTCGTCGGAAGCGACCTCGCGCGGCTCGAAGCTCGCTTTCACGCGGGCGACGAATTGTACGGGCTCGGCGAACGTTTCACTCCCCAGAATCGACGCGGCAAGCTCTACGACGTGCGCGTGTACGAAGAGTACAAAGAGCAGGGAGACCGCACGTACCTTCCCGCGCCCTTCGTCGTGTCGCCCGACGCGTGGGGCGTGTGGCTCGCCGAGGCCGAGCCGAGCTTTTTCGACTTGCGGCGAGACGAAGCGGTCGTGACGGTCGAGAAGCTTCCCTCCTCTCCCCTGTCGATGTCGCTGCACTTCATCGTGGCGGACGAACCGTACGGCGTGACGAGCGCGTTCGTGGAACTGAACGGCGGCCTGAGCGTTCCGCCGAAGTGGGCGTTCGGGCCGTGGATGAGCTCGAACGACTGGAACAACCAGGCGCGCACGCTGGAAGTCGTGCGCCGCACCGTGCAAGAGGACATCCCGGCGACGGTTCTCGTGCTGGAAGCGTGGAGCGACGAGAGCACCTTCTACATCTTCAACGACGCCGCGTACACCCCGAAGCCCGGCTCGGACGCCTTCGCCTTGTCGGACTTCACCTTCGGTGAACGCTGGCCCGACCCCAAAGGCATGATCGCCGAGTGCCATTCGCACGGCGTCCACGTGCTGCTGTGGCAGATTCCCGTTCAAAAGCACGTTCCCGAGGACCATCCTCAGCACCACGCGGACGAAGCGCACATGAGCGCGCGCGGCCTTGGCGTTCGTGACGCGGACGGAACTCCTTACCGCTGCAAGGGATGGTGGTTCACGGACGGCCTCGTCGTGGACTTCACGAATCCCGAGGCGCGCGAGTGGTGGTTCGCGAAGCGCGCGTACCTCTTCGACGACCTCGGCATCGACGGCATGAAGACGGACGGCGGCGAGCACTTGTGGGGCCGCGACTTGCGTACCTTCGACGGGCGGCGCGGTCAAGAGCTGTTCAACGCGTACGCGAACGATTACGTGGGCGCCTACCACGACTTCGTTTCGAGCAAGACGCGAGGAAACGGCCTGACCTTCTCTCGGGCGGGCTTCACGGGCGCCGGGAAGTACCCCGCACACTGGGCGGGCGACGAGAACAGCACGTGGAGCGCCCTCAAGGCGAGCGTGCAGGCGGGTGTCTCGGCGGGCATCTCGGGCGTCTCGATGTGGACGTGGGACATCGGCGGATTCAGCGGCGACATTCCGAGCGTCGAGCTGTACCTGCGCTCGGTCGCGTTCGGAGCCCTCTGCCCCATCATGCAGTACCACTCCGAATTCAACGCCGCCAAGGACAACCGCGACCGCACGCCGTGGAACATCGCGGAGCGTCACGGCGATCCTCGCGCGCTGAGCGTGTACCGCTTCTATGCCAAGCTGCGCATGAGCCTGCTCGACTACGTCGACGCGGAAGCGCGCGAGATGAGCGCGGTCGGCCTGCCCCTCATGCGCTCGCCCGAACTCGTGTACCCGCGCGCACGGGCGTTCTTGCACGACGATCCGCACGCGTACCTGTTCGGACGCGATCTGCTGGTGTGTCCGGTCGTGGAGAAGGGCGCGCTCGCGCGTGAAGTGCGTCTGCCGCCAGGCCGCTGGACCGACGTGTGGTCGGGCGCCGAGTTCGAGGGAGAACGCGTCGTGCTCGTGCCCGCCCCGCTGGAACGCATTCCCGTGTTCGTTCGAACGGACAGCGAACGGGCGTCGGTCCTTGTCGAGATCTTTCGAGGCGCCCGAGGCTGAGCGAAGGCGCGGGTAGCATGAAGCGTGCCCGACGGCTCGCCTCCTTCTGCACGCGACGAGCGCGCCGCCCTCGCCGACGTCCTGCGCTTGGCGCTCGGCGTGGTGGTGGCGCTGGGGTTCGCGCGCTTCGCGTACGCCTTGCTGCTGCCCGCCATGCGTTCGGACCTCGGCTGGTCCTACACGACGGCGGGCAGCCTCAACACCGCGAACGCCGCCGGCTATCTCCTCGGAGCGGTGCTCGCCGCGCCGTTCATGACGCGCTTCGGAGCGAAGTGGACGTTCCTGGCAGGCATGCTCGTCACGGGCGTCGCGCTTCTCGCGACGGGACTCGGGGAAGCGTTGCCGTGGCTGCTGTTCACTCGGGGGTTGGCGGGTGCCAGCGGAGCCCTCACCTTCACGGCGGGCGGCGTCCTCGCGGCGCACGCGGCGTCGAGCGTGCGGGCCTCGAGAAGCGGCACGATTCTGTCGGTGTTCTACGCGGGCGGCGGGCTCGGCATCCTCGCGACGGGCCTCGTCTTGCCGAGCGTTCTGGACGCCTTCGGCGCGGCGTCGTGGCACGTCGGTTGGTTGGGCCTCGGCGGCCTCGCCTTGCTGGCCGTGCCGATCTCCGCCAAGGGAATCGCGGGCGAGGCCACGAAAAGACCGCGGGCGGGAGAACGGCGAGGATCACCCGAGTTCAGCTTTCTGCGGCCCGCGCTGATCGCGTACACCTTGTTCGCCGTGGGGTACATCGCGTACATGACCTTCTCGGTGGCCTTGCTGCGAGCGCGCGGCGCCGACGACCTTCAAGTGACGGCGTTTTGGTCGGTGCTGGGCCTCGCCAGCATGATCGCGCCGTGGATTTGGGGAGGATTGCTGCAACGCGCGCGCGGAGGAACGGCCCTCGCCGTGCTGCTGACGGGCTGCGCGCTCGGAGCGGGCCTGCCCGTGCTGCTCGCGTCTCCACTCTTGTCCCTCGTCTCGGCGGCGTTGTTCGGAGCGTCCTTCCTGTCCGTCGTCGCCGCGACGACGGCCCTCGTGCGCCACCATCTGCCGACGTCGTCGTGGAGCGCGGGCGTCGCGACCTTCACGGTCGTGTTCGCCGCCTTCCAGACGCTCGGGCCGCTTCTGTCGGGGTGGCTGTCGGACCGCGCGGGAGGCTTGCCGCTCGGTCTCGGCGTGTCGGCGGCGTTGCTGCTGATCGGCGCGGTCGTCGCGCGGCTACAACCCCCGCCGCCCTTCCTCCCGAACTCGGGTTGAGGAACGCCCGCTCGCGCTCGCTTCTTAAAGGAGGCCTTTCATGATCCGCCGATGGGCGCCCGCTCTTCACACGGCGGGCCCCGCCTCGTGTACAACTGGCACAACCGCACGACACGCCGCTCGACGCGTTGCAAGCCGCACGAACTCAAGGGGACGCCGTCATGATGGACTTCGACACGCCGTTGAATTCTCGAGCCGCCTCGCTGCCCGCGAATCTCGTTCCGCTCGTCGGGCGGGACCGTGAACTCGCCGAGCTCGACGCTCTCCTGAGCGACCGTGACGCTCCGGTCGTGACCATCACCGGCCCGGGAGGCTGCGGCAAGACGACGATGGCGCTCGCGGCGGCGGCGCGGGCCGCGCCCGACTTCCCGGACGGGGCGCGGGTCGTGCGGCTCGCGCGGGTGAGGCACGACGCCGACTTACCGAGCGTGACCGCGCGGGCCCTCGGCTTGAAGGACCCCGAGAAGGCGGCGTTCGAGCGCGTTCGCGCCCACTTGTGCGCGGCGCGCCTCCTGCTGGTGCTCGACAACGCGGAGCACCTCCCGGCCGTGGGCGGATTCTTGCGCGATCTCTCGACGAGCGTTCCCGAAGTGAAGGTCCTCGTGACGAGCCGCGTGCCGCTCGGCTTGGCCTTGGAGCGCGAGTACGCCCTCACGCCTCTCGCCTTGCCCGAGGCGGACGCGACCTTGGAAGAAATTTTGCGGGCGCCCGCCGTCGAATTGTTTCGGCGCAGAGCGCTCGCCGTGCGTCACGGCTTCACCTTGACCGGAGAGGACGCGCTCGCCGCCGCCGACATCGTGCGCCGCCTCGACGGCCTTCCGCTCGCGATCGAGCTCGCGGCGACGCACCTGCGTACCTTGTCGCCGCGCGCCTTGCGGCGGCTCTTCTCACCGACGCTGGATTTGCTGACGGGCGGACCGCAGGAGTGGCCCGAGCATCAACGGTCGATGCGCGCCACGATCGCGTGGAGCGACCGCCTGCTTCCCGAGAAGGCGCGCCGCGTTCTGAGGACCTTGAGCTGCTTCACGGGCGGCGCGACCTTGGAGAGTCTCGCTGCGCTCTTGGACGGGCCCCAGCACGAGACGCTCGCCCTCGTAGAGGTGCTCGTACGTCACAGCCTCGTCTGCTCGGGCGAGGACGCCGACGGCACGCCCCGCTTTCAGCTGCTGGAGGTCATCCGTGAATACGCCGCCGAGCAGCAGGACGCGCTCGACGAGACGCACGCCACGCGCGTTCGTCACGCTCACCACTTCCTCGCCCTCGCCCGGAGGCTCGACGAGGACGTCTGGACTCGGCGTCAGGCGAGCGTCCTCCAGCGCTTGGAGCGCGACCATGACAACTTTCGCTCCGCCTTGCGCTTCTCCTTGGAGCACGACCCGCCGCTCGCCTTGCTGCTCGCGTCTCGGCTCGGGAACTTCTGGAGCGTCCACGGGCACCTCACGGAGGGCCGCCGCTGGTTGAATCGGGCGCTGCGGGCGACGGACGCGCCCGAAGGACGGGCGAGGGCCACGTACACCGCCGGGGAGATGGCGCGCATGCAAGGCGATCACGTCGAAGCCGCCGAGCACTTCCATGATTGCTTGGCCCTCGCGCGGTCCGAAGGCGACCGCTTGCACGTCGCCGCCGCGCTGAACGCCTTGGGCGTCCTCGCTCACAACGCCGCCCGACCACGCGAGGCCCGCGCGTTTCTGGAGCAAGCCTTGCCGCTTTGGGAAGCCGAGCAGCGCGACTTCGGACGGACGACGCCGCTGTTCAACCTCGGTCGGCTGCACTTGTACTGGGGAGACGCGCGAGAAGCCGTGCCGCTGTTGACGCGCGCGTTGACGTTTTGGCGCTCCAATGGCAACTTGCACGGCGTCGGTTACGCCTTGTACGCGCTGGGACGCGCCGCCTTCGAGCTGGGAGACGACGCTCGTGGCGCGGCCCTGCTCAGAGAAAGCCTCGAGGTGCGCGAGGGCATCGGTGACGAGCGGGGCGTCATCGCTTCGCGTACGGCGCTCGGCTTGGCGGAGGTGGCGCGAGGTGATTTGACGGCCGCGCGGCCATTGCTGTCCGAGGCGTTGACGCGGGCCGTGCGGCTGGGACATCAGCGAAACGTGGCCGAGACGCTGGAGGACTTCGCGAGCTTGGCCGTTGCGGTGGGCGCCTACGAGGACGCCGTTCGGTTGTCGAGCAAAGGGCAGGCGCTTCGAGAAGCGATCGGCGCGGGCCTCGCACCGCTCGATGAGCGCTACGTCACCCGTGCGATGAAACGGGCGCGGGCGAAGCTCAGTCGAGCCGCGTACGAACGCGCTCGCCAAGAGGGACAGACGATGAGCGTGGACGACGCGTTGGTCGTCGTGACGCGTTTGGACGTGCGCGCCGATCCGAAGCGGGCAGAGGACGTGCTGACGCCTCGCGAGCGTCAAGTCGTCGTGTCGATGGCAGCCGGGCTGAGCAATCGGGAGATCGCTCGGCAACTGGAGCTGAGCGAAAAGACCGTCGCTCGTCACTGCGAGAACGTCTTCAACAAGCTCGGAGTGAACTCGCGCGCCGCCGCCGCCGCGCACGCCATTCGCGAAGGATGGGCTTGACGGACGCGCGAGCGTATGGGTCGTTCGCCCGATGCCGCCACGAAGCGTCGAGCGCACGCTGAGAGCGGAGGTCAGCATGCGCACGAAATTGCAGGTGGTCACGTTCGCGGTCTTCGCTTCTCTCGCCCTCGCCCAGACGCCGAGCATCGTCGCGACCGTCTTCACGACCACCCTCGGAGAGCAGAACGTGAAAACGCCCGAGGTCAGCACCGAGGCGCTTCGAGGTGTCCTGGCGGACGGAAGCGCGTTGGTGTTGGACGCGCGTCCTCACATGGAGTGGGCGACGAGCCACATCCCCGGCGCCCTCAACGTCGCTCCCAAACCGGGCGTTTCGATGAGTCAGTACGTGAGCGACACGCACGAAATCGAACGCCTCGTGCAAGGCGAGAAGGGCAAGGCGCTCGTGCTGTACTGCAACGGTCCGATGTGCGGCAAGAGCAAGCGGCTGAGCGAGGATCTGCTCAAGGAAGGCTTCACGAACGTGCGGCGGTATCAACTCGGCGCTCCCGTCTGGCGAGCGCTGGGAGAGGTGATGGAGACGGAAGGAGACGGCGCGAAGTACGTGTACGCGGCAGACCGCACGGCTCGCTGGGTGGACGCGCGCGACCGAGCGGCGTTCGCCGCCGCTTCGCTGGACGGCGCCGTGAACATCACGCTCTCGGACGTGGCGAAAGCGAAGGACGACGGGCGTTTGCCGATGGAGGATCACAACACGCGCGTGATCGTCTTCGGCGAAAGCGCCTCTCAAGCTCGAACGGTCGCGCAGGAAATCGCGAAGAACGCGTTTCACAACGTCTCGTACTATCCTGGCAGCTACGAACAGCTTCGGGCCGCCCTGCGGTGAGGACCGTGAAGTGAGCGAACAGTCGAACGGGCGCGGAAAACCGCGCCCGTTCGACCACGTTCTTCAGCGCGCCCACGCTTGCTTGAGCACCCGCAGGATGTTTCCCCCGGCGACCTTGGCGATGTCCTCGTCGCTGTAACCGTTCTTCACGAGCCAGCGAACGATGTTCGGGAAGGCTTCGGCGGGGTTCTCCAAGCCGTCGACCCACTCCACCTTCGGGTACGGCGCCGCGCCGCGCGACTCGCCGATGGACAGCGCGCGGGCGAAGACCGTGTGCAAGCCCACGTGATCGCCGTACAGCACGTCCGGTCCGAAGGCGACGTGGTCGATGCCGACGAGGTTCGCGCAGTACTCGAAGTGCTCCATGAACGAGTCGATGGAGTGCACTGGACGATGTTGGGTGATGGTCGTGTGCGGCGCGGCCTCGATGCCGATGACGCCGCCTTTCTCGGCGCACGCTTTGATGATGTGGTCGGGCTTGAGGCGGTTGGAGTTCCACAAGGCGCGCGCGCCCGCGTGCGTGATGAAGATCGGCTTGTCGCTCACCTCGATGGTGTCGAGGCTGGTTTGATCGCCGCTGTGCGAGACGTCGATCGCCATGCCGAGCTTGTTCATGCGCTTCACGGCTTGACGTCCGAAGGAGGTGAGGCCGCCGTCACGCGCCTCCTTGAGGCCCCCGCCGAGCTGATTGCCTTCCGAGTAGGCGATGCCGAGGCAGCGCACCCCGAGTCCGTAGAGGATGTCGATGCGGTCGAGCTCGTTTTCGATCATCGCCGCGCCCTCGATGCTGACGACGAAGGCGATCTGACCGTTCTTCTTGGCGTTGACGAGATCCTCGGTGGTGGTGGCGAGCACCACCATGTCCTGATGCGCGATGTCCGACAAGCGCATTCCGAGGTCGTAGATGACGTCTTCCCACTTCCAGCCGCCGCGCGACGTGATCATGGCCGTGCCGTTCATGAGGTTGTCGAACACGACGTCGAGGCCCGAGTGGCTCAAGCCTTCGTAGCCCGTCCAGTCTCGGCCCCAGCGGCGAAACTCGAAGATCTCGTCGAGGTTTTTCGGCGCGATGAAGCAATGGTCGTGTAGCGAGATCATGAGGTGCTCGCCGAAAACGCGGCGAACGCGCTCCTCTTGCTCCGGGGTGACTTCGACGCGCTTGCTCGGAACGCGGTTCAGTTCCGGGGCGAGTTCGAAGACTTTGTAGTCGACGTCGGGCTCCAAGTACGAAAAGGACTTGTAGCCGCTGTAACGCTTGGCCTGCATCGGCTGGTTCTGCGGCGATTCGTTGGAGGCGTGCGCTTCACGGGTGTCCGTCATGAGCGGGTCCTTTCACGCGCGGTGGCGTCAAGCGTTCGGGTCGTTGGCGTCGCGGAGACCGTCTCCGAACAAGTTGAAGGCGACGACCGTCAGCAAGATCATCGCGCCGGGATAGAGGGCGAGCCACGGAGCGTTGTAAAGGTAGTTCTGCGCGCCGTTGAGCATGTTGCCCCACGACGCGGCGGGCGGTTGGATGCCGAGTCCGAGGAACGACAGGGCCGACTCGGTGAGGATGGCGAACGAGATGCCGATCGTGGCATTCACGATCACGGTCGGAGCGACGTGCGGCAGGACGTGGCGCATCAGAATGCGGGCGTCGCCCGCCCCGAGGGCGCGCGCCGCCTCCACCGCGAGTTCTTCTCGGTAGCGCAAGATCTCGCTACGAACGAGGCGCGCGAGGCCCATCCAAGACGTGAGGCCGATGACGAGCACGAGGGGCAGCAAGCCCGTTCCGAAGAAGGTGAGGCCCAGCATCGCGATGAAGAAGCCGGGAATGGCGAGCATTCCGTCCGTGAAGCGCATCAACAGCGCGTCGGTGACGCCGCGAAAGTAACCGCTCAGCCCGCCGACGAGCACGCCGAACACGACGGACACGAGCACCGCGAAGAAGCCGACCGTGAGCGACACCCGGCCGCCCAGCATGAGGCGGATCAGGACGTCGCGGCCGTTCTCGTCCGTTCCGAGCGGATGGGCGCCGCTGGGCCGCGCGAACTGACTCGCGAAGTCGATTTCGGTCGGGGACGCCTTGTGGAAGAGCGGGCCGAGGACGCTGAAGGCGACGATGAGCAGCAGCACGAACACGGACGCGACGGCGGCGGGGTTGCGAAGGAAGCGCCGCACGCGGCGGCTGAGACGGCGCGGCTTCGAGCCTCCCGAAACGGGCACGCGAACGTCGGGCACCACGTCAAGCCTCCGTTCGGACACGAGGGTCCACCACGGGGTAGAGCAGGTCGACGAGGAGGTTGAACAAAACGACGGCGAGCGCCACGACGAGGGTGATGGCGAGGATGAGCGGGTAGTCGCGTCCCAAGGCCGCCTCGACGCTGAGGCGGCCCATCCCGGGCCACGCGAAGATCGTCTCGGTGACGGCCGCGCCTCCCACGAGGCGCGGCAGTTGCAGTCCGATGGCCGTGAGGACGGGCAGCAAGGCGTTCTTGAGAATGTGCTTGTACTGAAGGCGAAGCGGCCCGACGCCCTTGGCCTTGGCGGTACGCACGTAGTCCTGCATGGCGGCCGTGCGGGCGCTGGAGCGCGTGTAGCGCAGCACCTCGGCGATGGTGGCGCTCGCCAAGACGAGCGTCGGGAGAATGAGGTGGCGCAAGGAGTCGAGGAGGTTGCCTTCCATGCCGGGCGCGTTCATGCCGCCGGCGGGCAAGACGCGCAGCACGACGGCGAAGAGGATGATCAGCATGAGGGCGAACCAGAAGACGGGCACGGCGACGAACACGAGGCTGACCGTGCTGAGCAGGCGGTCGAGCAGGCTGTTGGGCCGCAAGCCGCACATCAAGCCGAGCGGCACGGCGACGAGGACCGTGACGAGCAGCGCCGTCCCGGCGAGCAGCAAGGTGTTCGGAAGGCGCTGCCCGATGACTTGCAAGGTCGGCGTGCCGTACAGAAAGGACGTGCCGAGATCGCCGCGCACGACACCCGCCGCGAACTTCGCGAACTGCTCGGGGACGGAGTCGTTCAGGCCGAGGCGCTCCGCGATCGCCGCGCGTTCGACCGTGCCGAGGTTCGGGTCGGCAAGGAGGGACGGCCCGCCGGGCGCGAGGCGCACGACGATGAAGGTCACGACGCACACGACGGCCAGCACGATCAGGGCGTGCCACAAGCGGCGCAGGATGTAGGGAACGGGCATGATCTCTCCTCGGGACGGTCAGGAGCGCTCAGCGCAAGTCGAACTTCTCGGAGTGGCGCAAGGCGTCACGAATGCCGAGGTCGGGCACGCCGGTGAGGTTGCGACGAATCGCTTGAAGTTCCTTCGGGTACCACAAGACGAGAACGGGCGGATCGGTGAGTTCGAGGCGTTGCAAGTTGGTGTAGATGATTTTGCGCGCGGCGAGGCTCGTGGTTTCGCGTCCGCGGCGCAGCAGTTCGTCGGCTTGCGAGTTGCTGTAGAACGCTTGGTTGTTGCTTTGCCCCGTCGCGTAGTACGAGTACTGATCGGGATCGGGCGCGGTCGTCCACCAGATGAGGTTGGCGTCGTACTTGCCGGTCAGCAGGAAGTCGCGCACGAGCGTGCCGAACTCCAAGGTCTGCAGCGTGACGTCCATGCCGATGCGCTTGAGGTCTTGCTGCACGGCGAGCGCCGCTTGTTCGCGCGTGGGGTTGCCGCGGTCGACCATGAGGCTGAACTTGAACGGCTCGCCTTTGGCGTTGACGAGCGTGCCTTGCGCGTTGCGCTTCCAGCCCGCTTGCGCGAGGATTTGCAAGGCGCGGTTCGGGTCGAACTGCACGGGCTTGATGGACTTGTTGAAGTAAGCGCGCAAAGCCGTCGGGATGGTGCCGACGGGGTAGTCGGCGTAGCCGCGCAGCACGCCTTCGATGATCGCCTTGCGGTTCACGGCGTACTGCATCGCTTGGCGCACCTTCGCGTCCTTGAACAAGGGGTTTTTCAAGTTGAAGAACACCAGGAAGTGCTGGACGGCGTCGGCTTGCTTGATGCGGACGTTCGGGTCGTTTTGCAGGGCGGCGAGGTTGAACGGCTCGACGTTCACCCAGTCAAGTTCGCCCGAGCGGAGTTGCGCGACTTGGGTGTTGATGTCGGGCACGACTCGGAAGGTGATGCCGTCGAGTTTCGGCTTTGCGCCGTAGTAGTCGGGGTTCGGAACGAGGGTGATGCTGGCGCCGGGAACGACGCGCGACACCTTGTACGGCCCGGTTCCGATGGGCATTTGGCGGTTGAAGGCGTTGTAGTTGTTGAGGTCCTTGCCTTCGAGCAGGTGCTTCGGCACGATGCCGGCGTTGTGGCCGAGCAGGATGAGGAACGGCGCGAACGGCTTGGAGAGCGTGAACCGTACCGTGTTGCGGTTCACGGCGACGACGTCTTTGATGGAGTTGAAGTCGGAAACGAGGCGCGAGCCGGATTGCGGATTGATGATCGTCTTGAAGGTGAAGACGACGTCGTCGGCCGTGAAGGGTTGCCCGTCGTGCCACTTGACGTTTTGCCGCAGGTTGAAGGTGTACGTGAGGCCGTTGTTGGTGACGCGCCACGACGCCGCGAGGTCGGGTTCGGGCTGCAAGTCTTCGTTGGGCCGCACGAGGCCCGGGAAGATGACCTTGTTGACGAGGATCGACCCGAGGTCGGGCGCGACGAGAGGATTCATGATGGGGTCGTTGATGAGGGGCAACTTCAAGACGTTGCTTTGCGCGCTTGCGCCGGTGACGGCGAGGGCGACTCCGAGGGCGAGGAGAGCTTTTCTCATGACAAAACCTCCGTTAGAGAGTGGGAGCGGGCGTGGGCAGGGCGGCTCGGACGGCGCGAGCGGCGTCGCGCAGCGTGGCGATCACGCGGTTTTGGCCGCGCGTGAGGTGCGTTTTGTGAAAGCCGATCTTGTCGGGCGCGACGTTCGCAAGGTCGAGGGCGACCGCGAGGTCGGGAAGCGGCGGGACGGAAATGGCGGGATCGTGAAAGAACGGCGCTTGGCGCGTGAAGTTGACGCGCGTGAGCAGGCGCGTGACGGTGAGGTACGCGGCGTTGACTCGGCGCACGGTGTCGTCCGTGAGGGGGCGTCCGTCGAGAGTGGCGGCGTACGCGTCGAGCTCGGAGATGACGGCTTTGAGCGCCGTGAGTTCGTCGTGGACGCGTGAGAAGTCGAAGTGGCTTTTGGCCGCCGCCTGGTACTTCGTGACGGCCGCCGTGAGATCGTCGACGGCGAGGGTGTAATCGAAGGGCAGGGTGGTGGCGTTCGCCGCGCGCAGCGTGCCGAGCGCGTAGATCCGCATGTCCTTGAGCAAGATGTCCTTGTTGGCGACGTCGATGGTGTCGTCCTCGGTGTGCCAAGCGATGTTGCCGCCGCACCCCCCGACGGCGTAGTAACCTTTTTCGGCGCGCAAGTCGTTGGGCATGGTGCTGAGGAGCATGAAGTACCCGGTGAGCCCGATGTTGTTGAACGAGTAGTCGCCCGCGCGAGGAGGGCGTTCTCCGAAGGATTCCTGCCCGGTGACGTCTCGAATGACCGCTTGGGCGTAGCGTTCCGCCTCGGGCATCCACGAGACGTCTCGGTACTCGGTGGCGTCGCGGCAGCCGGGCGAGTCGCAGTTGACTTGCGCGACGCAGTGGTCGTGCAGTTCGAGAGCGAACGTGTCCGAGAACCAAGTGCTGCCCGCGTAGCGTCCCGTGGAGTGGCCGGGCCACCACGCGATCTTGACGGTGCGCCGCAGTTCCGAGCGGCGTTCCCACAGGACGCGCGCGATTTCGAGGAGGGTCGCGTCTCCAACGGCGTTGTCGCCGACGCCGACGTCCCACGAGTCGTAGTGACCGTGCAGCAGCACGAAGGCGTCGGGGTCTTCTCTCCCGGGAATGGTGACGACCGGGATGGGCGATTCGAACCAGCCTTCGTCGAGGTGCGTGAAGAGGGTGATGGCTTGGCCATCATGTGCCGCGTCGATGAGAAGCGCGCCGTCGTGGCGGTTGACGCTCACGACCGGGATGTTGGGCTTGCGGGGCAGGCCGTCGAGGTCGGGCGTGCCCCAGATGCTCGTGCAGATGCCCCAGTGGGCGCGGTCTCCGGGATTCACCGCGATGACGCCGAGGGCGCCGCGTTCTTCGAGTTCGCCGACCTTGCCGGGCATGCCGAAGCCTTCGGTGACGACGATCTTGCCGCGCACGTCGACGGCGTCGCCGAAGAGGGCCTTGGAGAACATCTCGTCGGCGTCGGCGGCGTACACGCTGGGTTGATGCACGAGGGGCGCGGTGTGGCCGCCGGGAAGGCTCGCGCTCATGGCCATGGCCTTGGCGTGCAGGGTCTGGTCGCCGAGGCGGATGGAGGCCGAGCGGGGAATGCTGAGGTACAGTTCGGGCCGGTGCACGTGGACGGGAACGCCGTGCGAGGTGAGACGCGCGACGAGAAGGTCGGCGGCGGTTCGAACGTCGGCGGGATCCTCGCGTTTCAAGCGCGAGAACCGTTCGATCAATTCCCAGGGAGCGTCGAGCGTGATGGCGTCGAGGGTGGCCTGTTCGGCGTCGGTCAACATACCTTGCCTCCGGTCCTTCTGCCTGTTTTACCGTATAAAACAGCGTTTTTTCAGGTAAGATTCCAGGTAGTTTGAAGGAGTCCTCATGCCAAAGTCAAGTCCTCTCAGCACGACACGTCCGTACAACATCGCGGCCCTCGAAAGCGCGATTCACATTCTCGAGCTCGTGGGACACGAACCCGGACTGAGACTGCAAGGCCTCGTCGAGCGAAGCGGGCTCAACAAAAGCCACGTCTTCCGCATTCTTCGCAACCTGCAAGACCACGCCCTCGTTTGGCAAGACGACGTCGGCGCCTACCGCCTCGGGCAAGCCGCGTACCTGCTCGGGAAACGCGCCGAGTCGCAATGGTCGCTCACGCGCGCCGCGAGGCGCACCCTCGACGACTTGTCGGCCGCCACGCACGAAAACGTCCACCTCGTCGTGCGTGATGACCTTCACTCCGTCGTCGTGGACTTGCGCGAATCGCCGCACCCTATCCGCATGTACGCCGCCGTGGGCCGCATCGGGCCGTTGCACGCGGGCGGCACGCCGAAAGTGCTGCTCGCCTACGCGGGCGAGGACGTGCTTCGCCGCGTCTTGAACGCGGGTCTGCCGAGCTTCACGGCCCACACCACCGCCGACCCCGCCGAACTGCGCGCGGTCTTGGACGACATCCGGCGAGAAGGCAGCCACGTCGCCATCGCCGACTTGGAGGACGGCACCTTCTCGATCGCCGCGCCCATCTTCGACCACGAGGGACGAGCGGTCGCCGCCGTGAGCGTGGCGGGACCGCTGCTGCGCTTCGACGACGAGCGGCGCGGACGCTACCGCCGCCTCGTCGTCGAAGCGGCGCGGCGCATCTCGCGCGACCTCGGCTTCAAACCTTGAGCGTCGAGATGAGCTTCACTCGCCCGTCGGGTAGGTGTCGGGCGCTTCGCCCTCGGTCCAGCCGCTCGTCGGATCGAGGGGCGCGAGGGCCGTCGTCTCGTCGAGGTGCAACACCGCGTCGTACTGCTCGGTGAGGCGCGTCTCGGAGTAGTGACTCCAACGCTCGGTCTCCGGGCGGTAGATCACGCCGATGAAGCGCTGCAGCCTGCCCTCGCTCAAAGCGTGAGTCGCTTCGTTTCGCTCGCGCAAGTCCAGCCAGAAGTTCGCGAGGCCCACCTCGTGCAGCAGTTGCTCGTAGCTTCGCTTGAGGCCCGGACGCACGCGGCGTCGGCGCGCGGGACCGCCCCAGTCGTCGGCGGCCGTCACCTCGCCGTGGTGGGTCGTGAGGCCGAGCAGGAACGTCTCGCCCGGATGACGTTCGCGCATGAGTTGACCGACGTTGAGCTCGCCGCGCTTCCACCCCATGTCCGTCGCGCGGGCGTCTCCGAGGTGCGAGTTGTGCGCCCACACCACCACCTTGGCGGAGCGTCCCTGCGACGCCAGGTGTTCGGCGAGGGCGTCGATCGTGTCCGCCATGTGTGTGTCACGCAAGTTCCAAGTGTCGTCGCGCCCGCGAAACATCGCGCGGTAGTACCGCTCGGCGTTCACGGCCAGGCGCGCGTTCTGCTCGGCGTGGAAGTGCTCGTCCCCGGACAGCAGGCCGCCCCTGGCGAGTTCGCTTTCGCGGCGTTGCAGCTCCACGAGTTGCGCGACGACCTCGTCCTCGCACGGCTCCACCGAGTGGTACATCGTGGCCAAGCCGTACTGCTGGGGATCTTGCTCGAACGGATCGAAGCAACTGTAGCGGCGCCGCGCCCGTTTGGCCGCCTCGGGATCGACGCGGTCCAAGTACGCGACGACCTCGTCCATGGAGCGGTGCAGGCTGTAGAGGTCGATGCCGAGAAAGCCCGCCGCGCGTTCGGGCTGCCGAGCGTTGTGTTCTCGCAGCCACGCGGTGAACGCCACGACGTCCTCGTTGCGCCACATCCACTTCGGAAAGCGTTGGAAGTCGCCCAGGGCCTGCTCGGGCGTCGCGTCGCCTCCTTCGCCGCGCACGAAGCGGTTGACGCGGTACGCGTCGGGCCAGTCGGCTTCCACCGCGACCGCCGAGAAGCCGTGTTCTTGAATCAATCGCCGCGTGAGGCGCGCGCGCTCACGGTAAAACTCGTGCGTGCCGTGAGACGCCTCGCCGATGAGCACGAACCGCGCGTTTCCGATGCGCTCCAACAATTCGTCCTCGCACGCACGGTCGTCGTTCCAAGCGCGCGCCGCCGCGCCAACCGCCTTCGCCGCCGTCATCAAGTTCGTCATCATTCGCTCCTGAATTCGACCGTAACCGCTCGCGCTCAAAGCGACCCTCGACTTGGCTGAACGCGCCTCGCCCGACTTCTCAGCGAGACGAGGCGTCGCGTGTGCAACAGGAAGGAGCGCAAGTTCCACTTCGAACGCTATGTTTATAGCAGAATGAGGGGTACGATTCGGAGGAATTCATGACGAAAGCTGCCAGAAAAACCGACACGCCCACCGCGCCCGACACGGCCACGTTCGAGACGTTCGACGCGCTCATGGCGACCGCCGCCGTCGACAGCGTCATCGCGCCCCTCGCGCGTGACGGCGCGGACGGCGTCACCCTCAACCGCGAGCTCAGCGCCGCCCTCGCCGTCGCGCACGACCGCTGGGGCCTCGGGCTGCTTCACTTGCGCCACGAAGCGCACCTCGTGCAAGGCGGCGACCGCGCCGACATCGCCCTGCTCGTCGACGGCCGCGAAGCGGCGCGCGTCTCGGCGGGATCCGCCGCGATTCGCGCGAGCTACGAGGCGATGCGCGCCACGGACGAAAACGACCTCAGCGCCTGGGGCGTGCTGCCCGACGGCCACCGCGCGGTCATCAAGAACAGCGCGCAAGTGCGCGTCCTGATCGAGGACGCGCGCGACTTCGAAACGCACTGGACGACCGAACGAAGCGGCGCCTACTCGCGGGTTTGGCGCTCGGGCGACACGCTCGGCGTCGAGGTGCATCGCCCCGCGTCCCCGTCCACCGCCTTGTCCGATGCCGCTTGGGACGCCATCGCGTCGATCAAGAACCGCACGTTGCAACGTGAATTGATGCAGCGCAGCAACACGGTCGGAATGCTCGGCGCCCTGCTCGGCGCGCGCCACAAGAACGCCGCGGCCGCCCTCGAGCACCTGCCCGAAGCGCACTTCACGATTCGTAGCGTCGTCGTGCGCGCCACGGGAAGCGAAGGCCGCGACTTCGAGCGCTACAAGGCGTTGGTGAAAGAAGCGACCGCGCAACTCGAGGACTTGCAAGCGGCGGGAACGCGCCACCTCGGGCAACTGCTCGCGCTCGGCTTGAAGTGAAGGCGGCGCTCGGCGCGACTCAAACGCCCAGCTGACGCCCGCGAGGACCCAGCCAGTTCGCGATGCGTTCCGAGACGTTCTCCACGTGATCGCCGATGCGCTGCAGCGAGCGCCCCACGCGCAACAAGGCCAAACCCTCGTTGACGGCGTGCGGGTGTTCGTGCAGGTACGTGACGAGCTCTCGGTAGAACTGGTCGTGCTGCTCGTCGATGTCCAAGTCGAGCGCGGTCGCGATGCTCGCCGTGTCGGCGTCGCGCTCCGTCAAGGCTCGGGCGGTCATGGCGAGCATCGTCTTGATGGTCGAGATGATGCGCCGCAAGTCCGTGTAGCGCCGCATCGGCGGATTCACGACGAGCACCCTCGACGCCTCGGCGACGTGCACGGCGTAATCGCCCGCGCGCTCCAAGTCCGAGAGGGACCGAAAGACCGCCATCAAGAAGGTCGCGTCCGCGCGCGGGTCCTCGCTGATGACGCGCAGACAGCGATCTTCCAGCGCGTCTTGCAAGGCGTCCACCTGACGGTCGAGGGCGCGCACTTGCGCGACGTGATCGATGCGACCTTCCAACAAGGCTTCGCTGGCGAGCACGACCTGCTCGTGCACGAACGACAACATCCGCAAGAAGTCCACCGCGATCGCGTGCGTCGCCGAGTCGCTCACCGCCCGCCCCCCTTCGCGGGCGCGGGAATCGTGAAGCCGAACTCGTTGCAGCGCTCGGCGCGACGTCCCCACACTTCGCCGCGCCACGCTTCCACGAGGCGCCGCACGATGTAAAGGCCCATGCCGCTTCCGCGCGACGTCGCTCCGCGACGCCGCGCCTCGAAGACCGTCTCGTAGTCGGACAGGGCCTCGCCCTCGTTCGTCACGGTGACGCGCACGACGCCGAGGTTGGCGTCACGCCGCGCGGCGAGCGTGACGA
The DNA here is from genome assembly GCF_003217515.1 of Deinococcus yavapaiensis KR-236. NCBI lineage: Bacteria > Thermotogati > Deinococcota > Deinococci > Deinococcales > Deinococcaceae > Deinococcus > Deinococcus yavapaiensis. Next base: position 33,708 of record NZ_QJSX01000012.1, read on the forward strand.
CGCCGGGACTCGTTCCGTGCCGCGCGGCGTTCTCCAACAAGTTGATGAGGACTTGCACGAGCTTGTCGGGATCGCAGCGCACGAGAAGACGCAAGCCGCTCGTGCGTATCGTCACGCCGCGCCGCGTGAACTCGTCGTGCGTGAGACGCACGACGCGCTCGACGGCCTCACCGACGGCGAAGGTACGCTCGGCGAGCGGCCGGAACTCCACGGCGAGGTCCTCCACGAGGCGCACGAGCCGCTCGGTTTCCAGCAAGCCGAGGTCCACGAAGCGTGCGCGCGTCTCCTCGTCCTCGGCGACCGCGAGGGCCTCGAGAAGTCCCTTGATGGCGGCGACGGGCGTGCGAAACTCGTGCGAGAGGACCATGGCGACTTCACGTAATTCGCGCTCGCGCTGCCGTTCGCGCGTCACGTCCGACAAGATCAGGGCCCCTTTCACGCCGCGCGCCAAGAGGTGCCGCTCGCCGAGTTCCACGTCCGCCTCGTCGCGCTGCAACGCCGCGCGTTCGAGGCGGTGGTCGCGCACGACTTCCAGCAGCAAGCGTCCCGCCGCTTGAGCGCTCGCCACGCCGAGGATGTCTTGCGCCGCGCGGTTGAGCTTCGTGACGCGGCCGTCCTCGTGCCACACGACCGCTTCGGACAAGGCGTCGAGAACGTCCAGGTCGACGTCGGACGTTCGAGCGCCGACGTTCACGCGCTCTCCCGCATGCGGTACCCGCGACCGTGCACCGTCTCGATTTCGCCCGGCTCACCGCTCGGCAAGTCGAGCTGGCTTCTCAGGCGAGCGACGTGCTGATCCACCGTTCGCTCGGTTCCGAGGTAGTCTTCGCCCCACACGCGGTCGAGCAACTCTCGGCGCGCGTACACCCGCCCCGAGTTGCGCGCGAGAAAGGCCAGCAAGTCGAACTCGCGGCGAGCGAGCTGCAACAGGCGACCGTTCGACGTCGCCGTGCCCGTATCCTCGTCGACTTCTACCGCGCCGACGCGCAGCACGCGTCGGCGCGGCGCGGCGCGCCGCAGCAGCGCGTGAAGGCGAGCGACGAGTTCCGCCGCGCTGAACGGCTTCGTGAGGTAGTCGTCCGCGCCCGAGTACAAGCCCGACACCCGCTCGGACTCGCTGGCCCGCGCCGTGACCATCAGCACGGGCAAGTGCGCTAGGGACGGCTCGTCCCGAAGGCGGCCGAGCCACTCCAACCCCGAGCCGTCGGGCAAGTTCCAATCGAGCACGACGGCGTCCGCTCCCGAAAGCGCCGCTTCCCAACCTTCTCGTCCCGTGACGCAAGGCCGCACCTCGAACGCCGCGCGGCGCAGGTGGAACGCGATGACTTCGCGAACGGACGGTTCGTCCTCTATGACGACGATCACAGGCTTCATGATGAATTCGAAGGCAGAGCAGCGAGCAGACACTTCTCGCGCGCCCAGCATAACAGACCTCATCGTGCGCTCCGCGCCCGTCTTCGCGATGAGCCGCGCGCCGCTTGACATTCATTTGACAATGAACGGCTTACCTTGAAAGGTTGTCACAACTTCATGACATCGCTTCGGTAGCGTGGACGGGTATGGCGCTGTTCAGCTTCCTGCCCAAATCCCCGAACTTCTTTCGGTTGTTCTCCGCGTCCGGCGTGAACGCCGTCGATACCGCGCGCGCCCTGCTCGACCTCTTCGAGCGCTTCGAGAACGTCGAGGCGAAGGTGCGCCGCATTCGCGAACTCGAACATGAAGGCGACCGCCTCTCGCACGAACTCACCAACGCCCTCACGACGACGTTCCTCACGCCTTTCGACCGCGAGGACATCATCGATCTCGGCGAGAACCTCGACGACTTCGTCGACTACATGGAGGAGGCGGCGCGCCGCGCGTGGCTGTACCGCATCCACGCGCCGACCGCGCAGGCGCAAGCCTTCGCCCGCGTCCTCGTGCGGCAAGCCGAACTGATCGCGCGCGGCCTACCGCTTTTGGAGGACGCCAAGCGGCACGACGAGCTTCAAAAGATCGTCATCGAAGTCAAGACGCTCGAAGACGAAGGCGACCGCCTCTACGACGAAGTCGAGGCCGACCTGTACGAAAACGTCGGCGACGTGAAGTCCCTCGTGGCCGCCATGCGCTGGGGCGAACTGTACAACTTGCTGGAAGACGCGACCGATCAAGCGCAGCGCGTGGCGAAGACCATCGAAGGGATCTTGCTCAAGCATGCCTGACCCCGCCCTCGTGGGCTTGATCGCGATCATCGCGCTCGCCCTCGCCTTCGACTTCATCAACGGCTTTCACGACACGGCGAACGCCATCGCGACGTCCGTGGCGACGCGCGTGCTCAGCCCCGGTCAAGCCGTCCTGATGGCCGGAGTCTTGAACGTCGTCGGAGCTTTGACGGGCACGGCGGTCGCCAAGACCGTCGGCAAGGACATCGTCGCGCCCGAGTTCGCGACCCTCACCCTCGTCGCGGCGGCGCTCCTGTCGGCGATCACCTGGAATCTCTTGACGTGGTGGCGAGGCTTGCCGAGCAGTTCGAGCCACGCGCTCGTCTTCTCGATCGTGGGGGCGGGCGTCGCCGAGGGTGGCTGGCGCATCATCGAGTTCAAAGGCCTGCAAAAAACCTTCGCGGGCCTTTTCGCCTCGCCGCCGCTAGGCTTCCTCGTGCCGATCGTGCTGATGCTGATCTTGATCTTGCTCGTGCGCCGCTGGAAGCCGCGCACCGTCACGCGGGTCTTCGGGCGCCTGCAAATCCTCTCGGCGGCGTACATGGCGTTCAGCCACGGCGGCAACGACGCGCAAAAGACGATGGGCGTCATCACGATGGCGCTCGCCGCGTACCTCGGCTGGCAAGGCAACGAGTGGAGCGTGCCGCTGTGGGTGGTGCTGTCCGCCGCCGTGGCGATGGGCCTCGGCACGGCCACTGGCGGTTGGCGCATCATCAAAACGATGGGCCATAACCTCGTGGCGCTTCGGCCCATCGACGGCTTCGTGGCGGAAGTGTCCGCCGCGACGATCATCGAGACGGCGACGCGCCTCGGGATCCCGGTCAGCACGACGCACGTCATCTCCACGAGCATCATGGGCGTCGGGACGGCCAAAGGGGCGCGCAACGTGCAGTGGGGCGTGGCGGGCCGCATCGTGACCGCCTGGGTGCTCACCATCCCGAGCTGCGTCGCGCTCGGCTACCTGTGGTTCAAGCTCGTGCACCTCATCGCGGGCTGACGTTCGCGAGCAAGGAAGAGGGGCGGCCCCACGCGAGGTCGCCCCTCTTCCTTGCTCGCATTTCTTGCTCAAGGCCGCTTCTTGACGTCCTGATTGGTGTACACGACGCCGCTCGACGGCTGGAACAAAAAGCGTCGCCCGTCGAGCACCTTCACCGTCTCCGCCTTGCCTCCGTCGTACTGCAACGTCACCGTGTCGCCTTCGAGCGGTCCTCCGGCCTTCACGTCGTAACGACCCCAGACGGTCGTCATGTCGTACGTCGGCTGAAAGGCCGCGTCGAGCCCTTTGGGCAAGGTGACGGTGTGCACGAAGCGGCCGTTGGGATAGAAGAAGAACTCGGTCGCTTGGAAGGTCTTGTACTCGCGCTGGAAATTCAAGTTCCTGGGATCTTGGTAGTACCGCGTCAGAATCGTCAAGTCCATGAATTGCAGCCAAGGCGAGGTGTACACGATCGCCTTCGCGACCGTCCGTACCGGGTTCGGGTCCTCCTTGCGGTTGACGAGCGTGGGCTTTCCGACGGGGTACTTCTTCTGCCACGCTGCCGCGTCAGTTTGCAAATCGGCGAGACGGCGGGCGTACGTCGTCGGGGCGGCGCCCGCCCCCGCCGTGCGCCGCATGTCGATCCAGCCCGCGAGGGTCATCTCGTCGCCCGTCACGCCGTAATCGAGCTTCTCGGGGCCGCTCACGAGCCACTGACACAGCAACTTCGCGCTTTGCAGTCGGCACGTACCCGGCTCGGCCTTGACGGCGCTCGAAGCGTTGGCGTGCGCCACGAACGCGCGTCCGTCGGGCAGCAGGATGACTTCGAGGTCGCCGACGATGTTTTCCCACACTCCGACGAGTTCGTCGGGGAGAGCGGGCGCGGCGAGGGCGGGGACCGCGAAGGTCAGCAAGGCAGTCGATGCGAGGGCGAGGCGGGCCGTTCGGTTCATGATTCTCCTCCGACGGCCAAGGTACGCGTGCACGCCCGCGGACACATCGTTCGACCCAACGTCTCGACTCGAGCGTCCGCGCGCCTCCGAGCGTCACCTCGTTGGATTCAACCACCTTCGCCCTCCTTGCCGGGGCATCGAAACGAACGATGTATCCGCGCGAGCCGCGAGCGTACCTTGACCACCAGCGAGGCGGCGACCGGCCGCCTCGAAGGAGGTTCTCGATGCACAGTCCGAAGAACAAGCGTGTCCTCTGGCCCCTCACCTTCGCGGTGACGACGCTGCTCGCGAGCTGCGGCGGCCCCCGTCTCCCCTCTCCGAACGACGGGCTCGTCACGTTGACGCTGCGCGCTCCCTTCGCGGCCCGCGACGCTTCCGGCGTTCGACCGCAAGGCCTGCCCACCGACGCGGGCGGCGCGAGCGCCGTGAGGGACGTGCGCGTCCGGGTGTTCACGAGTGACGGAAGCCTCGTGAAGTTCGACGCGCAACGCCACGCCGACCCGAACGGGACGGTCGATCACCTCGACCTCACGCCGAGCGCGGCGAGCGCGAACGTCGGCCTCGCGCCGGGCTCGTACACCTTTCAAGCGGCGGGCGCGAGCGACTCGGCGAACGGGGTCCTGCTCGCCTTCGGCCGCTTGGAGCGGCAAAGCGTCACGGCGAACGGCGCGGTGACCCTCAAGCTTCAAACCCTGATCGGAGACGGCGCGGTGGCCCTCACGAGCGCCCTGCCGATGAACGCCGTCGTGCCCGGTCAGACGTTCGACGTGCTGCTGAGCGTCAAGACGCCCGACGCGAACGGCGCGCGGTACACGGTGCCCCTCGACGACTTCCAAGTCGAGTACGCGCTCGACGCGAACCTCGGCCACGTCAAAGCGAGCGGGAAGCTCGGGGCGCGCGTCACGGCCGCCGCCACGCCGAGCGGCGCGACGTTCACGCTCGGCGCGACCGTCACCGGCCTCGGCGCGGCGGACGCGGAGACGGCGGCAAGCAAGACGTTCGGCGCGACGTTCGCGTTGCCGTTCTTGTCGGGAACGGGCGTGAAAGTGGACTTCGACGCGCCCGACCTCGGCGTGGACACGCCGCAAGTCGCGGGCGGATCGGTCCTGGTGAGCGGGTCGAGCTTCGACGACGTCGGGCTGAGCAGGCTCGAAGTGTTCGACGGTCCCGTCCTCGTCGCGAGCACGGACGACGCGGCAGGCGCCGCGAAGGTCACGTTCGACGTCGACGACGCGGGCCACCTCACGAATCGCTGGAGCGCCGCGTGGACGAATCCGGAAAGCGGCGCGCACGCCCTCACGGTGATCGCGACGGACACGAGCGGCAGCGAGACGCGGCGTGAAGTGGGCGCGACGATCGGAGGCGCGAGCGGCGGTGGCAGCGGAGGGGGTTCGAGCGGTTCCGTGTCGCCCGCGCCCGATTACAGCGCGTCCGTGGGAAACGTGATCTCGGCGAGCGGCGGCGGTACCCTGGCCACGGTCGGCGCGGACGGCGCGAAGTACACCTTGACCTTTCCGCCGAACGCGCTCGCCGAGGACACGCAGATCACCATGACGCCGCTCGCGTCGATTGGCGGCCTCCCCTTCGGGGGGCCGCTCGCGGGCGCGGTGAAGCTCGAACCCGACGGCCTGCAGCTTTACCAGTACGCCACGCTCACGATTTCGCCCGCCGCGCCCCTCGCGGCGGGCGAAATCTCGCCCTTCTCCTTTCGCGGCCCCGGCGTCGACCTCGACGTCCCGGCGCTTGGGGCGGACACGACGTTGCAACGCTACACCCTCAAGCTGTCGCACTTCAGCGGGTACGGCGTGGCGAGCGGCACGGACGCCGAGCGCGCCGCCCTCGCCGCGCGGGCCGCGCAGTACGGCACCGAGGCCGTCGCCTCGGAAATTCGCGATCTTCTCAACCGCGAGCGGCTCGCCGCTTTGGCCGATCAGCCGGGCGATCCGCAGTTCAGAGAAAAGCTCGACGCGCTGATGAACCGCATGTATGACGAGAACGTCGCGCCGTACCTGGCCGACGCCTCCTCGAACTGTACGATCGGTCGAAGCCTCGTTCCGTCGTTCTTGAACTTCGTGCGGCAAGCCGAATTGATCGGCGGCGGGCACGACGCGCAAGAGCAAGCGGCCATGGACGCCGTTCGAGGGTCCGTGCAGGCGTGCTTGCGAGAGCAGACGCAGCCGTGTGTCACGCCGACCTTGACGGCCCTCTTGGAGCTCACGCGAACCGTTCGGCAAGCGGCACTGCTCGGCGTGAGCGACGAAGGTGCGATGGGCGCTTCGACGTGCGGCTGGAAAGGCAAGCTCGAGCGCGACGTTCACACGACTTGGAACAAGCACGAGAACAACTGGACGGAGACGTTGCAGCGCGACCAAAGCCTCGAAATCGAGCTAACCTTGCCGACCGCGAGCGAAATGATCGACATTCTCGCGGGGCGCGGCACGCACGCCAACCAGACCTTCGCCTCGTACAGCTCTCACCACGAGTTGAACGTGTCCGTGAGCGGTCCCGAAGAGGACCGCGACTGGACGGGCCGGATCATCTGCTCGGAAACGTACACCCGCTTTCAAGGCGACAAGAGCGTGGAGGAAGGCGAGTCGCACGAGAGCGCGGGCGGCGCCGTTCAATTCAGGGACGGCAAGTGGATCGTCAACTTCGGCGGCCCGACGATCTTCACGCAAGACACGCGCACCCTCTCGATTATCGAAAGCTACCCGTGCCACACCGCGCAAGACGTGAACAGCGTGCAGACGACCGCCCGCCCGTCGTCCGAGGGGGTCGGCTTGTACGCGGAAGTGAGCGGGGACGCGAACACCACCGCGCTCCACGGCACGTCCAAAGGCCCCGAGGACGGCGGCGACACCACGGACGTCGTCACGTACGACCTCACCTTGCTGCGTCGGTGATCGTATGAACGAGCCTTCAAACTTTCAGGTGCGCGTGGCCCGCGCGGGCGAGCGACGCGTCTTGACGCTCGGCGCGTGCCGCTTGGCGTTCGTGGACGGCCCGCCAAGCGCCACGAGCGGCACGACCCTCGAAGTTCGCTTGCCGCCGTCCTTCGACGAGTGGCCCACGCGCGCCTTCCTCGTCACCTGCGTCACGTACTTCGTCCTCGAAGGCGACGTGCGCTTCACGACGCCCGAGCGGGATTTGACGCTGGGCTCCGAAGCGTCGTTCGTCGTGCCCGCCCGCCTGCCGCACCGCGTCTCGAATCCGTCGAGCGACGCGGCACGCTTGCTGCTCATCGCGCCGTCCTCGATCGTCGGAGCGTACTTCGAAAAGCTCGCGAACTTGCGCGCACGCTCGCGCGCGTGGCCTCCCGAAGACGGGCGAGCCTGGCAGGCGTTGTGCCGCTCGTGCCGCGTCTTGGAAGACGGGCCTCTCCTCGGGAAAGGCCCGCCGTGAGTCGCTTACTCGCCCGCGTCGTCCGCGTTGGCGTCGCTGAGGCCGAGCGCACCCTTGAGGTCGCTCGCCGCTTTGAAGGCGACCTTCTTGCCCGCCGGAATTTGAATGCGCTCGCTCGTGCCGGGCCGCACGCCCGTTCGCGCCGCCGTCGCACGCACCGACAGAGTTCCGATGCCCGGCAGGCCGACGCTGCGTCCCGTACGCAACGCTTCGGCCACGATGTCCACGAAGGCGTCCACGGTGGCCCGCGCGTCCTTCTTGCCGAGGGCGCAGCGGTTGGCGAGTTGATCGGCGAGGTCGGTCTTGCCGAGGCGGCCCACGTCGCGCGGCCCGGTCTTCGTGACGGGCGCGTTCTCCTGCGGATCGCCCGACGCGGCGGCCTGTAAGGTGTCGTCTTGCAGCAGGGCTTGCGTCTTGTCCTTCTTGGCCTTCGGGTTTTTCTGCGCCATGGCGCCATCTTGAGGGCGAAGACGGTCCTTGCCCAGAGAGCAAACGTTCACGGATGAGGATGGGAGCGAGCCCGACCGAGCTCGCCCCCATCCTTCGCGTCACGCGGCGTCCTGAGTCATGCCGAGAACCGCGAGCGGTCGCTCGGCTCGGCGAGCGGCACATTCGAACGAATCGCTTGCGCGAGGAGCGCCGTTTCCGGCAAGGGCGCCACGCCGAGTTCGCGCCGCAGCGCCTCTCGCAGCCGCTCGAAGCTTCGTAAGGCACGGTGGCGGTTGCCGGTGAGGGCGTGCAGCCGCATCAAGCGGCGATGCGCGTCCTCGGAGAGAGGATCGAGGTCGAGCAGGCGTTGCAGGCACACGAGGGCCGCTCCTTCGTTTCCGGCGCGCTCCAAGCGCTCGGCGCGGTCGCGCAGCGCGAGCAGGAACCATTCTTCGATGCGCGCACGCTGCGCGAACACCCACTCTTCCAACTCCGGGCAATCGTCGAAGTCGCAGCCGTGCAGCAAGCGGTGATCGCCGAGGTCCGTGTCGTCGCGCCACCTTCCCCGCACGATTCCAGCAACGTCCACGGTGACGTTCTCGGCGAGCGTGACACAGTCGCGGCCCGTCACGATCGTCGCGCCGATCGCGGCGTGCAGTTTGCGCAGCAGTTGCACGAGGTTGTTGCGCGCGCTTTCCTCGCGGGTGGCGGGCCACAGCAAACTCGCGAGGCGGGCGCGTGGCGTGTCGCCCTCCAGCACGAGGTAAGCGAGCAGGGCCGCCGTCTTGCGCTCCACGAGCCACGTTCGCCCCGGCGCGACCTCGGCGCGCGGCGATCCCAGCAGGCGAATCGCGTAGCAAGGCGTAGGAGTCGGGTGAATGAAGTGGCTGTCGTTCGTCATGTCGAGGACCTCCGGTGAACCGCGCCGTGCCGAGGCGCGCTCGTTGCCCTTGCAGGGTACGGGCGCAGGGCCTTTCTCGGCATCCTGCATTCGAGGGAGCGGCGTTCGAGCACTTCGGGTCGAAACGAACCGAGTCGGCGAAGTCCTCGTTGAAATGGACGATGCGAAGGTCGCGCGGGCACTCCTATCCTGACCGTGACTTCAAGGAGGCACGGCGCGCATGATCGACACACTTCCGCTCATTCCCTCGTTTTCGACCCTTCGGCTGCACTTGAGGCCGTTCTCGAGCGAAGACGCGCACGACGTGTACGTCCTCGCGAGCGACGTTTCGGTCGCGAAGTTCACCTTCGTGCCTCATCCGTATCCGGTCGGGGCCGCCGCGTCGTGGATCGACGGGCACGAGGAGGAAGCGCGCTCGGGCCGTCAACTCTCGTGGGCGATCACGCGACGAGAACGCCTCGTGGGGTGCGTGGAGCTCGCCTTCAACGACTTTCACGGCTGGGCCGAGATCGGCTTTTGGCTCGGGGCGCCGCATCGAGGACGCGGATACGCGACGGAGGCGGCCGAGCGCGTGCTCGCGTACGCCTTCGAGAAGCGCGGGCGGCGCCGCGTTCAAGCGGCGGTGTTCGTCGAGAACGAGGCGTCGGCCCGCGTGCTCGCACGGCTCGGCCTGAGGCGTGAAGGAACGTTGCGCGCGTACGGCCGCCCGAGTTCGTGGCGCTCGGGCGATTCGTGGATGTACGGCATGACGCGGCAGGACTTCGAGCGGCGTTGACGCCCTTCAGCCGTCGAGCCAGCCGAGTTCGATCGCTCGGCGCGCGACCATCACGCGCGTCGTGACGCCGAGCTTCGAGAAGATCGCGCGCAAGTGCGCGTTCACGGTCGGCACGCTGACGCCGAGTTCCCGAGCGATCTCGGCGTTCGACAAGCCTTCGGCGACGAGACGCGCGACGTCACGCTCACGCGACGTCAAGTCCGTCAGCACGTGACGCCCCTGCGCCTCGCTCGCCGCTCGAGGTTCCTGAGGCTCTTCCCAGGCGCGCAAAGTCGCTTCCGCCTGCTGAAAGCGACTCGGCGACACGCGGTCTCGGTAGGCGGCCAAGGCTTCTTTGAGCAAGTCACGCGCGCTTCGCTCTTGGCCGCGTCGATGCGCGACGTTCGCTTGCCCTTCGAGCAGGGCGCCGACGAGCGAGAGGACGCCCGCTTGCCGCGCGAACCGTAACCCCTCGGCGAACTGCTCGCTCGCCGCGTCGAGGTCGCCGCGCGTGAGATGCCAGACGCCGAGTTCGTTGCTCACCTGAGCGACGAGCAAGGGAGAAGCGGTGTTCGACGCGAGCGTGAAGGCCTCTCGCAGCCACGCGCTCGCCTGCTCGAAGTGGCCGAGGCGCGTGGCGACGCGGCCGTTCGCGCACAAAGCGTCGACGAGCAAGGCGCCGTCATGATGCAGGGTCCGCGCGCGTTCGAGCACGTCCTCGTACAGGCGCGCCGCCTCGGCGACGCGCGCTTGGTGTTCGAGGGTGTGGCCGAGGGCGTGCCGCGACGTCGTGACGCCGAGCGCGTCGCCGAGGGCGACGTACAAGTCGAGGGCTTCGTGGGCGCGCGCCTCGGCGAGGTCGTCGCGGCCTGAGCGGCCCTCGACGTACGCGAGCAACATCAGCGTGTGCGCTTCGGTCGTGTGGTCCGCGACTTGGCGCGCGAAGACGAGGGCTCGCTCGTGGTCTCGCCGCGCGGCGCTCAAGTCACCGCGCAGCAACGCGAAGTTGCCGGAGACGTTGTGCAGGTGGGCGCGCGTACGGGCGTCCATGTCGTCGGCGCGTGACAGCAGCAATTCCACCCAAACGCGTCCCTCCCCGATCGACGCGCCGTGCATATTCCAGTATTGGTAGAGGCCGCGTTCGAAGCGCACGGCGAGGTCGATTCGGTTCGAATCGACCGCCCACGAAAGCGCTTCGCGCAAGTCGTCGTACCGCGCCCGGACCCAGCGCACGTACGTGTCGCGGTCCGCGCGTGGATCGCCCGCCGCGAACGCCGCCTCCAAGCCGGACAGGAAGAAGCGCGCGTGCGTTTCGCGCGTCGCCTCGGCGAGACCCGAGACGTCCAAGCGTTCGAGCGCGTATTCGCGCACGGCCTCCAGCAGCGAGAAGCGAGGCTCGCCCGCCTCGGACAGCGCCCAGCCCTGCTCGACGAGCGCCGAGAGGGCGTCGAGAGCGTCCGAGCCGAACAAAGCGCGGACGTCGGAAGCGGTGAAGCTGCCTTCGAGGACCCCGAGACGCGCGAGCAGCGCTGCTTCCTTCTCGCCGAGCAGGGCGTGACTCCAGTCCATCGTCGCGCGCAGCGTGCGTTGCCGCTCGGGCAAGTCGCGCGGACCTCGCGTGAGGAGTCGCAACGGTTCGTCGAGCGCCTCGACGAGGGCGGAAAGCGACAGCACGCGAACGCGCGCGGCGGCCAGTTCGATGCCGAGCGGCCACCCGCCGACGCGCGTCACGACGTCCGCCGCGCGCCGAATCTCGTCGTCCGTCCACTCGAAGTCGGGGCGAATCGCTTCGACGCGCCGCATGAACAAGCGCACGGACGGCACCTCGGCGAGAGCGTCGGAATGTTCACGCTCACGCCTCGACGGCAACGCGAGCGGGCCGACGGGAACCTCGTGTTCGCCGCCGAGTTGCAGCGGAGCGCGGCTCGTGACGAGCACCTTGACGCTCGGCGCTTCCACGAGCAGTTCCGCGACGAAGTCGGCGGCGTCCAGCACCTGCTCGAAATTGTCGAGGACGAGCAGGGCGTGAACGTCACGCAGAGCGTCGAGTACGGCTCGTACCACGTCGCCGCGAATGGTGAGGCCGAGCGCTTCGGCGAGCACGTGAGGCACGAGGGACGGCTCGCGCACCGTCGCGAGCGGCACGAAGAACGCTCGACGCTCGAAGTGCTCGGCGAGGTCTTGCGCGAGGCGCGTGGCGAGGGTCGTCTTGCCGACTCCGCCGAACCCCGTCAGGGTGACGAGGGCGACGTCGTCACGCAGCAGCAAGGCGCGGCACGCGGCGAGCTCTTCGGCTCGCCCCAGCAGTTCGGCGATCGGGAATCGAAGGGGGCGGCGCTGGTCGAAGAGAGAATCGCGCGGCGTCACGATTCCCTCAGTGTAGGTCAGCGTGCCCGACGTTCGCTCGCACGGGCGTCGATTGCGGAGCGAAGGCGGCGAACGGCGGCTCACGTTTCGCGGTTCGTGCGCCGCGTATGATTGATTGATTCGCAGACCCGATTCGACGCTTCGTTCGAGTCGCGCGCCCTCTTCGACGTTCTCCCGAACGTCCGACTTTCATTCCATGACTCAATTTCCCTCGACTTCGTTGATTCTCTCTTCGCACGACTTCGACGCGTTCACCGATCCGTTCGTGTTGCTGGATCGAACGTGGCGCGTCGTGTTCGCCAACGAGGCTGCCTCGCGCCTGCGTGGCAGTGCTGCGGGCGAGCTCGTCGGCTTGCCGTTCCACACGGCCTTTTCGGTTTCGCCGAACACCGACCTGGACGTGGTGGCGCACCGAGTGATGACCACCCGCGTGCCCGAGACGTTCGAGACGTACTACGCCACGGTTGACGTGTGGGCGCAGGGCATGGTTTTTCCCTTTCAAGACGGGCTCGGGGTGCTGTACCAAGACGTCACCGCGAAGAAGCGCGCCGAGGCGCGGCAAGAGACGCTGTACCGCGTGACGTCCGAGCTGAGCCGCGCGATCACGAAGGCGGACGTCGTGAACGTGATTTTGAGTCAAGCCGTTCCGGCGGCGCGAGCGACGAGCGGCGCCGTCGGCGTGCTCAGCGATGACGCAGAGACGGTGCGCTTGCTCGGGACGCGCAACTACTCGACGGAGTTGCAAGCGCGCCTCGCGGAGTTTCCGGTCGCGCTCGACATTCCGGGCGCGTTCGTGGTGCGTACCGGCGAGGCGGTCTTCGGCGACACGCGCGCGTTGGAGGCGCGCTTCTCGGCGTTTCGGTCGATTCGTCCGAGCGGACTGACGAGCATGGCCGTGCTGCCGCTCGAAGCGTCGAACGCGCACTTCGGCTTCTTGGCGCTCGTGTACGAGGGAGACGAGCGCCAATTCGACGAGGGCGAGCGGCAGTTTCTGTCCGCGCTCGCCGGGCAGTGCGCGCAAGCCCTCGAGCGCGCTCGGCAGTCGCGGCGAGCGCTCGAAGAGGGGCAGGCGCGGCGAGCGAGCGAGGCGGCGCTCGCCGAGGAACGCGCGTACCTGGCCGCGATCTTGGAGCACCTGCCCGTCGGCGTGGTGATCGCCGAGTCGCCGAGCGCCCGCATCACCCTCGGCAACGCCCGCGTGGAGGAGATCTTCGGGCATCCGGTGCACTTGTCGCAAAGCGTCGACGAGTACCGCGTCTGGAAGGGCTATCACCTCGACGGCCGACCGGTGCAGCCGCACGAGTGGCCGCTGGCGCGCGTCGCGACGAGCGGCGAGACGACCGTCGGCGAGGAGTTGGTGTACGTGCGGCCCGATGGAACGACGCGGGTGATCGACGTGACGAGCGCTCCCGTGAAGGACGAGGCGGGCACGCCCATCGCGGCGGTCGTGGTGATCGACGACGTCACCGAGCGCAAGGCGGCCGAGCGGGCGGTGCGCGACCTCAACGCGAACCTCGAAGCGCTCGTGGAAGCCCGCACGGCGGAACTCGCCGAGCGCACGCGGTCTCTCGAGGCGTTCGTGGACTTCGCGGAGGCGGCGGGCACGGCGAGCGACGTGCGGACCCTCGCGCGGCAGGCGCTGGGCGTGTTCCGCACGTTCTTCAACGAGTGCAGCGCCGCGTACTACGAGCGAGACGGGCAGATGTGGCGAGCGCAAGTGTGGACGCAGGACATCGCGCCGGAAGTCGTGGCGAGCATCACGGGCGGCATTCCCGTGGACGCGCCCGCCTTCTGGCAGGCGTCGTCGTCGAAGCAGCCGGTGTTCGTGGACGGGTGGGATCCCGAGCGCGAGCAGGTCGCGGCGACCGAAGCGTACGGCACGGTCGCGCTGTACCCCCTCACGGTGGGAGGCGAGGTGCGCGCGATGCTCGCCGTGGGGCTCAAGGACGCTCGGCAGTGGCGCGAGCGTGACAAGGCGGTCGTGCGAGCGGCGGGCCGCAGCCTCAACCTCGCCGTGGAACGCGCCGACGCCGCGGCGCGCCTCGAAGCTCAGCGCGCCGCCTTGGAAAACCGGACGCGGGTGCTCGAAGCGTTCGGCGAGCTCACCCGCGACCTCACGGTGAACGCCGATCCCGTCGCGCTCATTCGGCGCGCGCAGGAAATCGTGCTGTCGCTGCTGCCCGAAGGGTTCGCGCCGTACTACGTGCGTGACGGGCAGGTGTGGCGCCTGGTCGTGCAAGTCGGAGAGCGCCGCAATCCCGAGATGCAGCGCATCGTGAACGCCGGCTTGCCGTTCGAGTCGCAGTCGCTGCGCCGACCGTACGAGACGGGCGAGCCGTACTATCAAGACGCCTACAACTACCAAGAGGACCACTTCCGAATCGATTGGGCGCAGATCGGCGCGGTGGCGAGCTTGCCCGTGCGTGTGGCGGGCCAAGTGCACGGCGTCTTCGCGGTCGCCTTGTTCGGGCAGCGCGGCTGGACGGACGCTGACCGCGCCTTGATGGAGACGGTGGCGCGCAGCCTCGGCTTGGCGCTCGAAGCGGCGCTCAGCACGTCGACGCTGCAGCAACGCACCTTGGAGTTGGAGCGCAGCAACAAGGAGTTGGAGCGCTTCGCGTACATCGCCTCGCACGACTTGCAAGAACCGTTGCGCACCGTGGCGAGTTACACCGACCTGCTCGCGCTGCGCTACGGAGGGCAACTCGACGCGCGGGCCGAGAAATACCTCACCTACATCAAGCAGGGGTCGTTGCGCATGCGCAGCCTCATCCAGGACTTGCTGAGCTACTCGCGCCTTTCCACGAACGACGCGCCGACCTCGACGAACGCGAACGTGGCCTTGGAGGACGCCCGCGACTTGCTGAGCGGCTTGCTGAGCGCGTCGGGCGCGCGCCTCTCGAGCCAAGCTCTGCCGTCCGTCCGCGTGGGGCGCGCCCGCCTCACCCAACTGTTCCAGAACTTGATCGGAAACGCCGTGAAGTTCCGCCGTGACGGCGTCACGCCGACCGTGCACGTCGGGGTGGCACGAGAAGTCGTGGCGCGCGAGGAACCTTGGTGGCACTTCACGGTGTCCGACAACGGAATCGGCATCGAGACGCCGTACCTCGAGCGCATCTTCGACGTGTTTCAACGTCTTCATACCCGCGAAGCGTACGAAGGCAACGGCATCGGGCTGTCGATTTGCCAGAAGATCGTGGAGCAGGCGGGCGGGCGCTTGTGGGTGGAGTCGGTGCCGGGCGAAGGCAGCACGTTCCACTTCACGCTGCCCGGCGTGGAGGACGGCGCGTGAACGGCGAGACGGAGGCGGCGCTCGGCTCGCCCGTGGTGCTCGTCGTGGACGACAACGCCGCCGACGTGGACTTGACGCATGAAGCGCTCGCGGACGCGCGCCCGGACGTCGAGATGCACGAGGCGGCGACGGGATCGGACGCGCTCGCGTTTTTGCGAGGGCCGGACGGAGCGCGCGTTCGCCTCGTGTTGCTGGACCTCAACTTGCCGCGCGTGCACGGCTTCGACGTGCTGAGCGCGCTGCGCGCCCTGCCCGAGCTTCGCGCCCTGCCGGTGGTGGTGATGACGACTTCGGACGCGGACGACGACGCGCGGCGAGCGGCCGCGCTCGCCGCGAACGCTTTCTTGCGCAAACCGATCGGGTTCGTGGAGTACTCGGCGATGGTGCGCGCCTTGTTGGCACGCTGGTTGCCTCTGGTGGAATCGTAGCGGCGAGCGACGAAAAACGAGGAGCGCGCCGCGGCGCGCCCCTCCCAGTGAGGTGAAGTCAGGCGGCTCCTTCGTGATGAGCGGGTTGGGACGCCATGGGAGCCGAGATCAGCGGCTTGAAGTCCTCGTCGTCCACGAACTCCCAGCGGCGTTTGCCCGCGAGGCCGAGCAGCACGCCCAGCACGGCGAACAGCGACAGCCTGACCATGAACACGCCGTACTGCCCTTCGAAGGCGCCCGTGATGGCGTGCCGGAAGGCGTTCACGGTGTAGGTGACGGGCGTGTACGCGTGAATGTCTCGGAAGAGGGCGGGCGCGACTTCCACGGGGAAGCTGCCGCCCGACGCGGCGAGTTGCAAGATCAGCAAGATGACCGCGAAGAGGCGTCCCGCCGCGCCGAACAGGAAGATCAGCGCGAGCACCGCCGAGAGGAAGGTGAGGCTCGACGTGACAGCGGTGAGGGTGACTTGCAGCGGGTCGAGGTAGTTCACGCCGAGCAGGTGCACGCCCCACACGACGAGCAAGGCTTGCGCGACGACGAGCAGGGCGGGCGCGGCGGCTTTGCTCAGCATCCGCGCGAATTGCCGCGTGGACCGACTGCTCTCGGGCAACTGCTGATACGGAAAGATGAAGGCGGTGAGGGTCACGCCGATCCACAAGGCCATCGCCATGAAGTACGGCGCGTAGCCCGTGCCGTTGTTCTTCACGGGCGCGAACGCTTCGACGACGGGTTCGACGCTCGCGGAGAGACCCGCCGGGTCACCGTCGAGCTTCTCGACGCTCGCCGGGATCTCGTCGTGGAGACGCGCGAGCCCGTCGGCGAGTTGCTTCGCGCCGTCGTCGGCCTTGGCGGTGCCGTCGCGCAGTCGGTCGGCGCCCGCCGTGAGGCGCCGCAGACCGCTCGTGAGGTCGCCGCTCTTGTCGGCGAGCGTGGCGGCGCCGTCGTCGAGACGCTTCAGGTCGCCGGAGGCGGGAAGTTGCCGCGTGATGTCACGCAAGGCGTTTTTGATTTCGGCGTTGCCCGTCACGACGCGGTCGACGCCCGCGCGAAGATCGCTGGCGCCGCGAGCGAGGTCGCGAGCCCCCGTGGCGGCCCGCGCGGTGTTCGCCGCGAGGGTGTTCGCGCCCGTCGAGACTTGCCGAGCGCCGTCGGCGAGCCGCGCCGCGCCCGCCGCGAGCTTCGAAGCGCCCGTCACGGCGGCCTCGCTGCCCGACCGAGCTTCGGCGAGCTTGTCGGCGAGGGTGGCCGCGCCGCTTTGCAAGGTGGCCGTGCCGCTCGCGAGTTCGGACGCGCCGCCCGCGAGTTGGCGAGCGCCTTGAACAGCCGTCGTCGCGCCCGTGCGCGCTTCGTCGAGCTTTCCGGCGAGGACGGTCGCGCCTTCTTGCAGGCGGGCCGTGCCTTCGGCGAGTGGCCGTGCGCCGCCCGCGAGCTTCGAGGCGCCCGTCGTCGCCTCGGTCGCGCCTCGAGTGAGGGCGGGCAGGGCTTCGGCGAGGCCGCCCGCTCCTTGCCGCACCTGTTTCGCGCCCGCGGCGATGCTGGCGGCGCCTTCCTTGAGCGGCGCGGGCAGCAGGGACTGGGATTGCACGGCGGTCTGCAACTGGCTCGTCGCGGTGGCGAGGTCGGTGGCGCCTGCGCTCACGGCGGCGGCCCCATCGCTCGCCGCTTGCAAGCCGCCTGTGAGTTGTGGCAGCTTCGCGGCGAGGTCGGCGCTACCCGCCTGCATGCGCGTGGTGCCCACGCTGGCGTTCTTCGCGCCGTCCGCGAGGCTCGACGCTCCTGTCGAGAGTTTCCCGAGGCCGCTTTGCAGCGTCGGAAGTTGCCGGGCGAGCCGTTCGGCGCCCGTCGCGAGTTTCGAGGCACCGTCGTTCGTGCGCGCCGCGCCGCTCGCAAGGTCGGCGGCGCCGCTGGCGAGCTTGCCGAGGCCGCTTTGCAAGCTCGGAAGTTGGTCGGCGAGCTGAGCGCTTCCCGTTTGCAGTCGCGCCGCGCCCGTCTGGATCCCGCGAGCGGCGCCGCCGAGCTTCGAAGCTCCGCTCGACAGCTCTCCGAGGCCCGAGGACAGGTCGTTCGCGCCGCTTTGCAGACGGGCGGCGCCTTCTTGGAGGGGAGCGAGGCGTTCGGCGCTCGGAGCGGCGGCTTCGAGTTGCCGCAGGCCGGTCGCGAGCTTCGCGCTGCCGCTCGTGAGGCGGTTGACCCCGCTCGCGAGGTCGGTCGCGCCGCTCGTGAGGTCGGCGCTGCCGTCGGCGGCTTCTCGTGCGCCGCTCGTGAGGTCGGCGGCGCCGCTTCGCAAGTCGCCGGTGCCGCGATGTAGCGCCTCGGCGCCGTCGCGCAGGCGCGCGGTCGCCGAGCGAAGGTCGGCGAAGCCGGTTCGAACGTCGCGCAAGGACTTTTGCACGGCGTCCCAGCGGTGCTCGCCGAGCTCTCGGTTGAGCTGGTCGGCGAGGGTGGTGGCGAAGCTGTTCGCGACGCGGCTCGCGAAGTAGCTGGTGCCTTCGGCGACGTAGAAGTCGAGCTTGCCGTGTCGGCCGGAGTCGCCCGCGAGGGCGTCCTTGGAGAAGCTCTTGGGAAGCGTGAGGGCGAAGTACGCGTCGCCCTTGCGCACGGCTTCTCGCGCGGCGGCCTCGCTGAAGTAGGTTTTGAAGGCGAAGTTGGCGTCCTTCGTGAGTTCACGGACGGTGTCGCGGCCGAGGTGGTAGGTTTCGCCGCGCGAGGTGGCACCTTCGTCGAGGTTGACGAGGGCGACGGGCAGATGCCGAAGATTGCCGTACGGATCGAGGGTGCTGCCGAGGTTGATGGCGGCGTACAGCAAGGGAACGGCGGCGATGGCGGCGGCGGAGATCCACATCATGGGGTGGCGCCACAAGCTGCGCTCGGCGGGTGTGAGGATCGAGAGGTCGCGTTTGAGGCTCATCGGGACTCCTGGGTGGTCGGGAAAAGGAAAAGCGAAGGCCGGAAGTTCCGGCGGACAGCTCAGTATTCTCTCTTATTGAAGAACTGTCAACTGACGATTTGTCATTTCGTGCTACAGTGAAGCCATGAGCGCCGCTCCGCCTCGCCGCCGCCTGCAAGCGCAAGATCGCCGCGACCAGATCCTGCGCACAGCTCGCGACCTCTTCATAGAACGCGGCTTCGAAGGGGTCGGCATGGCCGATCTCGCCGACGCCCTCGGCACGTCCCGCCCCACCATCTACACCTACTTCCCGTCCACCATCGCCATCCTCGAAGAGCTCCTTCGGCAGCGTCTCGACGCCCTGCCCGAACGGCTCGCGCGCCACCTGCACACCGAGGAGCCCGTCTCGTTCGCCGCGCTCTTCGAAGCGATCTTGCAAGAAGAAGACTTGCTGAGGTTGCTCAACAGCGGCGGCGGTCCCCTCTTCCGCAGCCGACGTCAGGAGTTCCTCGGCGCCCTCGAGGCGCGCCTCGACCTGCGCCACTTGCCGGGCATCAAAGGCGAGACGCTGCGCCGCCATCCCCTGCTGCTGCCGCTGCTGCTCGACTTGCTCACGAACGCCGCGTACAACAAGCTCAATCGGCACGACGTCGACCTCGCCGAGCTCACCGCGCTGCTCGACGTCTTCGCGCAAAGCGGCGTGCGCGCCGTCGCCGAACTTCCCTGACGTCCGGAGCCTGTCACGCGTCAATCATGCCGCGTCGTCCAAGATGCCCGAGAGTCGAAGGCAGACTTCCCGCCTCGCCTCGGAAAGGACGACCGCTTGAACGCCACCCAGCCCAGCTCTCGAGCACGCGCCGCCGACGCCTTGTCGATCGACGTCACCCTCACTCCGCACACCTATCCGCACGTTCTGCACACCAGCCGCCCGCTCGGCCTGCGCGAAGACCGCAAAGAGGCTTACCACGCCCTGCTGCGCGACATCGTCGAAGGACAAGCCGACAGCGACGACGTGCGAACCTGGCTGCGCCGCGCCGCCAAAGAACGCACCTTGGCGAGGCTTCCGGGCGCGCGCGAAGGCGGGCACTTCGTCTTTCCGCTGCTGCTGTACGTTCGCGACGCGCCGCACGTCGCCGTACATCCCGACGATCTTCGGCTCGTCACCTGACCGAGGCATCGCCGACGGCCCGCAGAAAGGCCGTCGTCGCCAGCAGGGCGGCGAGCCACCTCGCCAGGCAACGTTCCCACGCGGACGTCGAGCGCACGACGAGCGTCCAACCAGCCTCCGTCGAGCGACACCACCCGCCAAGCCAAGCTTCGAGGACGCCCACCTTCCACGCGCACAGAACGTCGGCGCGCAACTTCGCCGGATGCCAGCGCGGCACGACGACCGCTCGCTCCACCGAGAGGCGCCAGTGCAGCAAGTCGGTGACTTGTCGCGCGGTGAGCGACGAGACGGCGCGCAAACGGACGAACTCCAAGTCCGCCGCGACGAGGACGCCGTGCGCCGCGAGGATTCGTGCGAGTTCCGCGTCATCGAGCGCGCGGCGTAGAAGCGTCGCCTTCAAATGCCGACGCGTTCGCCGTTGCAGCGACCGTCGAAGCGCCGCGTCGCGCGCGTCGCGCACTTCGAGGAGCGCGCGGGCACGCCGCTCCCGAAGCGAGAGAAGATGCCGCGCCGCGTCCGCGCGAACTCGCCCCGCGTTCACGCTACGCGCGAGCGCCCGCACTCGTTCGGCCTCGCGAGCCACGAGCGAAGCGAGGGAACGCGCCGCGAGAGGCGCGCCCCTCCACGCGAAAACCACGAGTGCGAGCCACGAGAATACGCCCCAAGAAGACGTCGCGGACGGCGGCAACAGAATCGGCAACGAGGCGAGCAAGGTTCCTCCACGCGCGACGCGTACGACGCGCGCCCGCACTTCCCGATCGGAAAGCGTCGAAGGCGAAACGCTCGGCGTTCGAATCCCCGGAAAGGCGGCTCGACCTCGCTGGACGGGTGTGACGTTCGAAGGCGTGGAGCGAAACGTCGAGGTGCCGAGTTCCGCGTCGAGCGCGCACCAAGGACAAGAGACGCGCCGAGGATGCGCGTGCGAAGGATTGCGCGCGCACGTCACGAGCGAGCGCTCCAAACGGTGCAGCGCGGACGTCCACGCTCGGGCACCGGGACGACGCCAGCGAGACGTGAAGGCCCGCTCGAACAAGCGCCGCACGTCTCGCGGCAAGACGATGACGGGCAAGGTGCCGGGCGGCGCTTGCACGCCGCTTCGACCTGTGCGCGGTCCGTACGCGTAGGCCCGCCTGCGTATCGCCTCGCCCAGCGCGGGCGGTTCGGCGGCCCAAACTCCGGCGAACGGATAGCGTCCCGAGAACAGCAAGAGGAACACGGCCGTCGCGAGCCCGAAGCGGTCGTGCGAGCGCGTTCGGCGAACCGACCGTAAATCGTGTCCTTGAAGCTCGGGCGGCGTGAAGGCCTCGGTGCCGACGCCGCATGGAAACACCTCGCGACCGAAGGTGACTTGAAAGGAGTCCACGTCGATGAAGCGGACGCGAGCGTCGGGCCCCACGAGGATGTTGTTGGGGTTGAGGTCGCCGATGACGTGCCCATGGCGGTGCACGACGTCCACGGCTTGCGCGAGGTGTCGCGCGACCCGAACGAGGAAGCGCCAATCGGCCTGCGGAAAGTGCTCGGCACGAAACCGGCTCGCCGTGAGGTCGTGAAGCGGTCGGTAGGAGGCGGGAATCCGCGGAAGTCGCACACCGACCGGGACGCCCGACGCGTCGTGCACGGACCCGAGCGGCCAAGCGCCGACGTCCACGAGTTCGGGTGTGACTGCCCGAGTCATCAAGGCGATCTTGCGCGCGTCACGCTCGCTCGGACGGCGTTCGTACAGCTTCACGACCTCTTCGGGCCGCGAAGCGACTTCGTAAACGCTTCCTTCGCCGCCGCGTCCCAGGAGACGGCCGAGCGCGAGGGCCGAACCGCTCGCGTCGCGCACCTTCCTCGCGTCGGTCATGAACCGTCCGCGGCCTCCCGCCGAGTCGGGACGTTCGTCGCGGCGAGAACGAGGGTGAGGTCGTCGTCGGTGCGCGTGGAGAGGCGATCGGACGCCAGCCAGGCGTGCAGCGCGTGCGAAAACGCGGCTTCGCTCGTGTGCTCGGCGGCGAGCGACGTGAACAACGCGCCGAAGAACGGCTGGTGCGCGGCGCGATCGGCGATTCGCAAGGCGACGCGCTCCAAGCCGTCGGTGAACATCGCGAGCCGTGTCGGGCGGTCGGACGTCACGAGGCATTGCACGTGGTGCGGCTCGGCGTCCGTCAGGAAGTGCGTTTCGTTGGCGTACTCGCCGTGCGAAGGCCAAAAGATCGGCGCGAAGTCCTCGGTGTTCGCGGCGACGATGGCGCCGTCTCCTATTTGCACGAACAGCGACCAAGTCGCCGTGACGATCGCGCCGAGCAGGGTGCAGGCGAATTCGCGAATCGGCGCGTTTCGTTCTCGTGCCGCGTCCTCGATCGCTCGACGCGAGGCAGCGAGGAGGGCTTCGACGTCGGGTCCGCTCGGGCACCGTGCCTGCCGCCGCCCTTCGACCGAGAAGGCGTCGCAGACGAGTCGGCTGGCGACGTCGGCGTGCACGGCGCTTCCCGCTCCGTCACAGACGACGATCACGAGCCCCTCGTCGTCGACGTGCAGAGAAAAGGCATCTTGGCACGGCACGCCCCGAACTCGGTGCGACGCGCCCGCCACGCTCGCGCCGACCGCGCGCCACGTCGTCACACGTCCGTCCAACCTGTCGGAGGGCTCAAGGGGACGATGGTGCCGGGTGTGCTGCGCGACACGCCTCTAAGACTGCTCGACAGCCACTGGAACATCTGGCGAAATTGCAGGCCGCGCAACTTCACGGGTTCACGCACGCTGATCTGCTTCAAGACCTTCATGTCGGCCTTCTCGACGCCGACGGCGAAGAACGCGAAGGCCCGCGCTTGCTCGCCGTCGTGCACGGCGCGCGCCGCGTCCTGCCACTTGTCGGTCGGCGCTCCGTCGGTCACGAGGAACACCCAAGGCCGGTAGTAGGCGATGCCGTTGCGGCGGTACATGTCCTTGCGAACGCGCAGCATGTCGAGTCCGCGCTCGATGGCGCTGCCCATCGGCGTGTCCCCCTCGGGCAGCAGCGTGAGCGACTCGAAGTCGGCGGCGCTCACGAAGTCGCTCACCGTTCGCACGGGGCCGAACGAGATCACGGCGAGCTCGCAGCGCTTCGCGGCGAGCGGGTCCGCGAGGAGGTCGTCTCGAAAGGCGCGCAGACCGAGGTTGAGCTCGCGCATCGGCTCGCCGCGCATCGAGCCGCTGTTGTCGAGCAGCAGCACGACGGGGCAGCGCGGCTCGGGGTTGTCGGCGAACTCCACTTCCGTGAAGTCGAAATGAGGTGCGTTCGAAGCCATAAAGATCCTCCCCTGCGTTCGTGTTGCATTCATGGTAGCAAAATATTGCAGGCAAGTTGATAAATATCACCAAAAGGGGATTGACTTGGCGATGCAGAATATTTACAGTGTCACCAAAAGAAGCGCCAAGCCTACTGGCACTTCTGCAAAGAATCAGGAGGAGCACGATGATGGACGAACGGAAACAGATCCTGGAACTCGTCGCGGAAGGCACGATCACGGTCGAGCAGGCCGACGAATTGCTCGCCGCGCTGCTCGAACCTCCCCGCCCTGTCGTCGCGCCGCCCGCTCCACCGGTCGCGCCCGTTCCGACGGTTCGCGTCCGACTTCGCGAAAGTCGTCCGGCCCGATCGGCCTTGCCCTCCGACTGGAGCACCCCGACGTTCGAGCAACTGCTCTTGATGGGCAAGTACGGCATCCGGCCGCAATTCCTCGTGGAAGCGCGCGAAGCCGGGCTGGGCAACCTCAGCTTCGAGCAGCTCGTCACGCTCGGGAAGTACGGCGTCAATGCTGCCTACGCCAAAGAGTTGCGAGAAGCGATGGGACAGGCGCTCACCTTCGAGCAATTCGTCACCCTGGCGAAGTACGGCGTGCGCCCCGAGATCCTACGCGCCTTGCGTGACGCCGGCCTCGAAGACTTGGACTTCGACACGGTCGTCGCGCTCGGCAAGTACGGCGTCAGTCCCCAGTTCATCCTGGAACTCGGCGACCTCGGCATGAACGACCTCACGCCCACTCAGCTCATCCAACTCGCCAAGTACGGCATCAGCCCGAAGTTCATTCGGGAAGCGCGCGAAGCCGGCTTCGACTTTCAACAAGGAATGTCTAGCGGAGCCGTCAATGCGGTAGAGCCGGAAGAACCCGAGGAACCCGAGGAACCCGAGGAACCCGAAGAGCCGGAAGAACCCGAGCAGCCCGAAGAGCCCGAAGAACCCGAGGAGCCCGAAGTGCGCGCCGGAGGCGAAGCATGACTCGCCGCCGCTACCCCGTCCTGACCCGCGACCCCATCACGGGCGGCGAGTTGATCGTCACGCGTCTCGAAGGTCCCGAAAGCGGCGTCGTCATCGAAGGCGAGTTCACCCTCGGCTGGATCGCGCGCCTCACGCCCGACCAGCTCGACTTCGTGGGCGTCCTCGTTCGCAACCGTGGCAACGTCCAGAAAGTCGCCGTGGAGCTCGGCGTGGCATATAACACTGCCCGAGCCCGTCTCGACGACATCGTCACCTCACTGGGAGGCGCGCCAGACGCCGAGCCGCCCGCACCTCCGCCGGCCCCGGGACCGTCGCGCATCGACGTCCTGCAACGCCTGCGCGACGGAGAAATCGACTTTCAAACGGCGATGCGCCTCATCGAGGAAGGTCGTCGTTGAGCGACGCGGGAGGCCCTTATGATTCCGGACGTTCAAGCACAACTCACGCACGCGCACCTCGAACGTCTGCGGGAGGAAGCCCGCGTTCACCACCTCCTGGGACGCCGCCGCTCGTGGCGACGCGTGATCGGTGTCGTTTTGATGCGCCTCGCCGTGAAAGTCGAACCTGACTTGGCGCCCGACGCTCGGCTCGTCTGAGCCAAAACGTGAAAGGCGTCCCCGCCGTGGGGACGCCTTTCACGTTCGCGTCACCTCTTCTTCAACACCGTGATGAGCGCTTGCAGTTGTTCGTTCGGGCGTCCCTCCTTGAAAGGATTGAACGGCGTGCCGTTTTGAATCGCCGCGAACAAGCCGTCGGGACGCTGGCCGTTCGCGCCGTTTTGACCGTTCGCCCCGGCCGGACGCTGACCTTGCGGATTTTGGCCGCACCCGTTCGCGGGACGCTGGCCCGTAGCGCCTTGCATGCGCTTGCGACGTTCCTCTTCGTATGCGAGGTCGGCGACTTTCGAGAGTTGCTTTTCAATGAGCATCTT
Source organism: Deinococcus yavapaiensis KR-236 (assembly GCF_003217515.1). NCBI lineage: Bacteria > Thermotogati > Deinococcota > Deinococci > Deinococcales > Deinococcaceae > Deinococcus > Deinococcus yavapaiensis. The sequence continues at coordinate 58,634 of NZ_QJSX01000012.1, forward strand.
CGTGGCGTCGGCGGGCTTGAGGTCCGTTCTCTTGGCGAAATCCTGCAACACCCGCAGCAACTTCGCCGCTTGCACTTTCGAGAAGGCGAGGCTCTTCGTCTTGTCGACGTCCGCGAGAAGGCGGCGCGTCGGGTCGTCCGAGGGTCGCGAGCAGGGTGCGCCGTGCCGCGTCGAAGGTGCCCGCCTCGACGGTGGGGATGGTGGTAGCATTCGCCGCGTTCACCTGCGCGCCGCGGGCGACCTGAAACGCGAGGTCCGCCGCGCCAACTCGGCGCGTCGGGAAGCGCCACGAGCGCCTCCGCCAGACCGAAGGTCGTTTGAGCGCTCACCGCGCCCGAAGCGAGCGCCAACAGGATCAAGAGGCGTCTCATGTCGGTCCGGGCGGCGTGAGATGACTTGGTCGGCACATGCAGAGGACCCCTTTCGAAGACGTCCCGAGCGCAAGAGCAGCAAGTGAAGAAATCGTGAACCTCAGGCGCACGAAAAAGCGCGACCACTGGGCGTGGTCGCGCCCCCTCGGAGAAGATCAGGAATCGCTTTCCGTCACGACGACGCTCGCGGCGAACTGCGTCGTCTCGCCCGTCGCCTTGTTCCGCAGCGTCACGACCACCGGATACACGCCGTTGGAAAGCGTGCCGTCCGTCGTGGCGAGCAGCGAAAGCGCCACGAGGTCGCCGTTCCAGCTCGCCATGTTCGTCGCCGTCGCGCTGTCGAGGCTCACGTCGAGTCCACTCGGCGCCGTGACGCTCACGAGTTCGAGTTGCGACGTGACGTCTTGTCCCGACGCGGCGTCCACGCCGACGTCTCCGCCACGCACGAACACGCCTGTGTACTCTCCGGAGGCGTCCGCGTTCACCTGCAAGTCGGTGTAGTAGAAGCCGTTGGCGTCGTACGTCTGCAGAAACGACGACTGAGCGAACGCGGCGGGAACGAGCGAGGTCGTGAGGGCGAGGGCCAGCAGGGTGCGATGCAACTTGTTCATGAAGTTCTCCTTGCGTCACGCCTTTTCGCGTGGACGAGCACAAGGTAAGCGGCGGCCGTAAAAAACCCGCCCAAAACGCGTAAGGATTCGGCAAATCCAAGTAAAAGATCGGTAAAAACAGGTAAAGAGCCTCGACGAATGGCACACTGGGAACATGAAGTCCACTGTCGAGGCCGTCCATGTCGGCGCGGCGCACACCTTCTCGAAAGAGCCTCGGGCGCTCGTCCGTCTCGTCGCGGGACTCGGCGTGGAGGGAGACGTGCACGCGGGCGAGACGGTGAAGCATCGCTCTCGAGTGCGGCAAGATCCCAGCCAACCGAACTTGCGGCAAGTGCACCTTCTGCACGCCGAGTTGCACGACGAACTGCGCGCACGCGGCTTCGACGTCCGCTCGGGCGATCTCGGCGAGAACGTCACGACGCGCGGCCTCGACGTGTTGAGCGTGCCGCGCGGCACACGCCTGCACCTCGGGCCGAACGCCGTCGTGGAGATCACGGGCTTGCGCAATCCCTGCCAGCAGATCGAGGACTTCCGAGCGGGTCTGCTCGCCGCCGTGCTGGACCGCGACGAGCACGGCGCCCTCGTGCGCAAGGCGGGCGTGATGGGCATCGTCGTGACGAGCGGCGACGTACGTCCCGGCGACGAAATCGAGGTGCGATTCCCACCTCGACCGTGGTCGGCTTTGGAACGCGTTTGACGCTCCGCCGACGCGACGAGAGGAAGCCCGACCGCCTCCGAGTGGCCCCTGGACGCGTATACTGCGAGCTCGCACCTCGGGCGCGTCGACGCCCGAGGGCACGCTTTCAGGAGGACCCGTTGCCCCGACTTCCAGCACCCCCCACGAGCGGCGAGTCGATTTTCGCCGAGACGACGAGGCGCGCGACCCAGCTCGGCGCCGTGAACCTCGGGCAGGGCTTCCCGGATTGGGAACCGCCCGAGGTCTTGCGAAGTGCTTTGCGAGACGTCCTCACGAGCGACGTGCACCAGTACGGTCCGCCGCCCGGCTTTCCCCGGTTGCGCGCGGTCATCGCGGCGTCCGTGAAGGACGCGCTCGGATTTTGTCCCGACCCCGACACGGAAGTCACGGTGACGGTCGGCGCGTCGGAAGCGCTGTACGAAGCGGCCGCCGCGCTCGTCGAACGCGGCGATGAAGCGATCGTGCTGGAGCCCGCGTACGACCTGTACGCCGAGGTGCTGAAACGCGCGGGCGCCCACGTGATCGGCGTGCCGCTGGAGGCGTCGCCGACCGGTTGGCGTCTCGACTCGGATCGCTTGCGGGCCGCCTGCACGCCGAGAACGAAGCTGATCGTCGTGAACACTCCGCACAACCCGACCGGAGCCGTCCTCACGCGCGAGGAGTTGAAGGGCCTCGCGCAAGTCGCGCTGGACTTCGACCTCTTCGTCGTGTCGGACGAGGTGTACGACCGACTCACCTTCGACCGTCCGCACGTGCCCGTCGCGTCCCTGCCCGGCATGCGCGAGCGGACGGTGACGGTCGGAGCGGCGAGCAAGACTTTTTCCGTGACGGGCTGGCGCGTCGGGTGGGCCATCGCGAGCCCCGAGGTCACGCGCCGTCTGCGCGCCGTCCACCAATTCGTGACCTTCGTGGCGCCGACGCCTTTTCAAGCGGCGATCGCCGTCGCGATGGAGGCGGCGCAAGAAAGCGGCTTCTACCGAGAGCTCGCGTCCTCCCTGCGAGCGAAGCGCGACGTCCTCTCGAACGCCTTGAAAGCGGCGGGCCTCTCGCCGACCTCCGCGCACGGCGGGTACTTCGTTCTCGCCGACACGACGACCGTCGCGCCGACCGCGACCGAAGCGGCCGAACGTCTCTTGAGCGAGGTCGGCGTGGCGGGCATTGCGCTGAGCGCGTTCTACCTGCCGACGTCAGGCGCGAGCGCGCCGAACGCGGTGCGCTTCGCGTTTTGCAAGCGCGACGAGGTGCTGGACGAAGCGGCGCGGCGCTTGGACGCGTGGCGCGAACACGGAGGTGCGAGATGACGGGTCCCACGGCAGCGGAAACGAGCGCGGACGGCGCATTCGTGCGACAACCATACCGATTTCGAGGGCGCTTCAGCCGCGACGGATCCACGGCGTTTCCCGCCGAGGCCGGACGGTACCGGCTCTACGTGTCGCTCGCCTGCCCGTGGGCGCACCGCGCGATCATCGTGCGAAACCTCCTCGGGCTGCAGAACGTGATCTCCATGGCGGTCGTGGACCCCGTGCGCGACGAGCGAGGTTGGGCTCTGCGCGACGGAAGCGGACACGAGCGTGACGGCGTGTGCGGCTTCGACTTCCTGTCCGAGGCGTACTTGCGCAGCGACGCCTCGTACGAGGGGCGCTACACCGTGCCGTGCATTTGGGACACGCGCACCGAGCGGCTCGTGACGAACAACTTTCCGGACATCACCATCGATTTCGAGACGGAGTTCGTGGACTTTCACGCGCCGCAAGCGCCCGAGTTATACCCGGCGCACCTCAAGTCCGAGATCGACGCTTTGAACGACGTGCTGTACCGCGACGTGAACGACGGCGTGTACAAGGCGGGCTTCGCGACGAGCCAAGCGAAGTACGAGGAGGCCGTGCACGCCCTGTTCGCGCGACTTGACGACCTCGACGCGCGACTCGCCTCGTCGCGTTACCTCGTCGGAGGACAACTCACGGAGTCCGACATTCGGCTGTTCACGACGCTCGTCCGCTTCGACGCGGTGTACGCCATCCACTTCAAGTGCAGTGTGCGGCGCCTCGTGGACTACGAGCACCTCTGGGCGTACGCCCGCGACTTGTACCAGCGGCCCGGCTTCCAAGAGACGGTCAACTTCGACCACATCAAGCGCCACTACTACCTCACGCACGAGAAGCTCAACCCCAGCCGCCTCGTTCCCGTCGGGCCCGCGGTAAATTGGAACGCGCCTCATCGCCGCGAGGCGTTGCCGTGACAAGGTGGGACGAGACGCTGGACGCCCTCGAAAATCCCTTCTGGCACGCCCTGAGCGGTCCGCAAGCGGCGTTCGGACACCTGAGGAAAGACGCCGCGCGTTACGAACGCAGCGTGGCCGTCTTCGCGGCGCTTCGCGACGACACCCCGGACGCCTGGAACGACCTGAGCGCCCTGTACGCGCCCGGCGAGGTCAGCGTGCTCTTCCGACCGACGACGCCCACCGTGCCGAGCAGTTGGTCCTTGATGCGCGAAGGAGAGCCGCTGCAACTCGTTCAACTCGAGCGGCGCGCGGCGCCGAGCCTTCCCGGCGGATGGACCGCGCGTCTCCTCACCGCCGACGACGCGCCCGCCATGCAAGACCTCGTGCGCGCCACGAAGCCCGGTCCGTTCGCCGAGAGAACGGTGGAACTCGGCGGGTACACGGGGGTGTGGAACGAGCGCGACGGTGAGCCGCACCTCGTCGCGATGGCGGGTCTGCGCGCCGCACTGCCGAGCGCGCGCGAAATCAGCGCGGTGTGCACGCATCCCGAGTACCGCCGACTGGGCCTCGCGCGCGCCCTCGTGGCACACCTCGCGAGCGAGTTGCACGCGCGAGACATCCTGCCCTTCTTGCACGTGGACCCGGACAACGAAGTCGCCTTGCGAACCTACGCGACCCTCGGATTCGTGGAGCGACGAAAGATTCGCGCGATCGTGCTGCGCCGCGCTCCCGACGAGGCGGCGCGCGAAGACTGACGTTCGCTCAGCGAAGGGCCGCGTCCACGCGTTCACGCAGCCCTTCGCGTACCGCCGGCCACTCCTCGGCGAGGATGCTGAACATCACCGAGTCTCGGGCGAACCCGTCGGGACGCACTTGGTAGCGGCGCAAAGTGCCTTCGCGCACCGCGCCGAGCTTCGCCATGGCGCGAAGGCTACGCTCGTTTCGGCTGTCGACCTTGAAGTGCACGCGGTTCGCGCCCAGCACCTCGAAGGCACGTTCGAGCAGCAGCAGCTTCGCCTCCGGATTGACGGTCGTGCCTCGAAAGGGCGTGGTCAGCATCGTCCCGATCTCCACCCAGCGGTCGGCGGGGCGAACTTCGCTGTACGAGATGCGGCCCGCGACGTCGCCGTCGTTCGTGACGACCGCCCAGTTCACGCGGTTCGGCACGGCGTTGAGGGCCCGCAAGTACCCGGCGACGCTTTCCACGGAGAGGTCGGCGGGCGCGCCACGCGAGAGGTAACGCGTCGTCTCCTCGTCGAGGTGGCGCAACAAGCGCGCGGCGTGCACTTCCGAAAGCGATTCGAGGCGCAGAGTACGGCCCTGCAAAGTCGGCGCGAGCAACCAATCGTTCACACGCCCACTTTAAAACGCGGGCAGAAGGCTCCTTGCTCCTTCCTGAAGGAGGCCGGGAAGGAAAGTCGAACAGACGTCCGTTCGCCACGAAGGTGGCGAGGCTGATAGGCTGGCAGCAGGCGTGTCGTCCGCCGAGGCGGCACGCGTGGAGACTTTCATGCATGACCTCATCGCCACGCGTATGCGTTCCGTCAAGCCGTCCTTCGTTCGAGAGATCCTCAAGGTCGCCAACCGTTCGGACATCATCTCCTTCGCCGGGGGCCTGCCCGCCCCGGAACTCTTCGACGTGGCGGGAATCGACGACGCCGCGCGCGAAGCGCTCGCGAGCGATCCGCGTGGCGCCTTGCAGTACGGCACGACCGAGGGCTTCGAAGGGCTGCGCGCCCAACTCGCTAACCTCACCAACGCGCGAGGCGCGAACGTCGACGTGGACGACATCGTCGTGACAGGGGGCTCGCAGCAAGGCATCGACCTCATCGCGCGCACCCTCTTCGATCCGGGAGACATCGTCCTCGTGGAGCAACCGACGTACCTCGCCGCGCTGCAAGTCTTCGAGCTCGCGCAAGCCGACGTGCAAGGCGTCGCGTCCGACGAGCACGGGCTGGACGTCGACGACCTCGAGGCGAAGCTGGACGCCCTGACCGCGGCGGGCCGACGCGTAAAGGCGCTGTACGTCGTGGCGACCTTCGCCAATCCCAGCGGCGTCACCTTGACGCCCGAACGTCGCCGACGCGTGCTGGAACTCGCCGTGCGGTACGGCTTCCTGGTGGTCGAGGACGACCCGTACAGCGACCTGCGCTTCTCGGGCGAAGCCGTCGCGCCGATTCTCGCGCAGCGCGACGAGGTCGAGGGCGCCCGCGAGCACGCCGTGTACCTCGCGAGCCTCAGCAAGATCGTCGCGCCGGGCCTTCGCATCGGGTGGATGGTCTTGCCCGAGTGGCTCAAGGGAGCCGTCGTGATCGTGAAGCAAGCGTCGGACTTGCACGCCAGCACCTTCGCGCAGCACACGGCGGCGCGGTACCTCGCGAGCGGCCGTCTGGAGGCACACCTCGGCGCGATTCGCGCGGCGTACGGCGACCGAGCGAACGCGATGATGGACAGCTTGGAGCGGCACTTCCCGTCCGGCGTCTTGTCGTTCGAGCGGCCCGACGGCGGCATGTTCTTGTGGGCGCGCCTCGCCGAGGGCGTGGACACGACCGCGATCGTGAACCGCGCGATCGAGAACGGCGTGGTGTTCGTGCCGGGCGCGTCCTTCTTCGTGGGCGGCACGTCGCGTCCCTTCATGCGGCTCTCGTACGTGACGTCGACGCACGAACGCATCGAGGAAGGCGTTCGTCGCCTCGCACGCACCATCCTGGACTGAGCTTCCCACGCGTGAAGGCGCTTCCCGATCGGGAAGCGCCTTCATCCACACCTCGCCGAAAGCCCGGCGACGCTCGCGAGGCGCGTCGTTCAGGGAGGCCAAGGCGCGCGACCGAACGGGCCGCTTACAATCACGTCGTGAGCAATACGCGTGAAGGTGGGCAAGCGTGGAGCGACGAGGTCGCTTCGCGCCCGGACGGCTACCGTCAGACGTGGACGCAGTGGATCGAGGGGCCCAACGCCCAGGGTCTGTTCGACGCGCTCGTTCTGCAGCGCGCGACCGGACGAACCGTGCTCGACTGCGGTTGCGGCGACGGCGTGTTCACGCTCGGCGTCGCGCGCGTCACGGCGCACGTCACCGCGCTCGACTTCTCGGGCGGGATGCTCGATCAGGCCCGCCGGGTCGTGCGGAACGCCGGGATGACGAACGTCGACTTCGTGCACGGGCACGCACGACGAGACGCCCCGCCGAAAGCCGAGCACTTCGACGTGGCGTACTCGCGGCGAGGCCCCAACATCACGCTCGTCGTTCCCAGGACCGTGAAGCGAGGAGGCGTCCTGCTCGGACTGCAACCGCTTCGGGACGCGGCCGGAGAAGAGCGTTACCGACTCGGCCTCGCCGAGTCACGGCTAGACGTCGTGCGCTTCGAAGCGTACGACGACGTGCTGTGCTTCCCGACCCTCGACGACTTCACGAGGTACCTGAGCCGCGTGCCCGGCATGCCCGATTTTCGCCGCGCCGAGCACGCCGAACTTCTCGGGGCGCACGCCGAACAGGCCCGCCGCCGCGACGGCACCTTCGGCGCGCCCGTGCACTACCTCTTGTGGGAAGCGCGCCGCCCGTGAACTCCTCAGCGAGAAAGCGCGCGCTCCATGCAAATCAACTTCAAGACGGGCAAGTCTTCGCGGCCGATGTCGATACGAACGCGACCGCGCGCTTCGTACCCCGCCGCCGCGTAGAAGCGCGCGAGGAACACGTTGTCCTCGTACGCGTCCAGCCGTAGCCACGCCGCGCCCCTCGCTCTCGCCTCCTCTTGAGCCGCCTGCAACAGTGCCTGCCCCCACCCTCGACCTTGCAACGCGGGCTCCACGGCGAGGCGATGCAAGTACAAGGCGGGAGCGGACGGTTCACGCCAAGGAACTTCGCCACCGAGCGCGGTGAGCGCGAACGTCCCGACGAGTTCGCCGTCGAGCAAGGCCACGAAGGCTTCACCCCTTTCCTGATCGCGTCGCACGAAGTCCAGCGGGTAAGGCGGCAACCAGTTGCGATGGCCTCGCGTTGCCAGGTGCAGACCGCACGCGCCAATCAAAGCTTCGATTCTCGGCACGTCGCTCGGTGAGGCCACGTGAACGGTGAGGGAGGTGGGCGAGTTCGTCAAGGTCGACGCCGAGCTCAATGAATCGAGGAGGGCGCCGTGGCGTACGGCGTCTCGATTCGAGCGCCGCGCTCGGCGGACGCTTCCCAAGCGTCCTGCAGTTGCTGCAGCCTCGCCCCGACCGAAAAGTCGAGCAGGAACGCCGCTTCGCCTCGCACGGCCTTGACGAGCTCCGACACGAGGTTCACGCCGCCGTCCTCGGACACGGGAAGCGGTTGAAGGGGGCCGTCGTCCGCCGCGAACATCGGAGTGCGCCAATGGCCGAGTCTCGCGGTCCCCGCGCTTCCGTACACGGTGAGGCTCACGTCCTCGGGACGGCGCACGTCCGTCAAGACGTTCACGGCAACCCGCACGCCCGACGCGAGCTCCAGCACCCCCACCGCGCTTTGCTCGCAATGTTCGGGGTCGCTCGGGAAGGTGACGTCGGCCCGCAGGCGCGTCACGGGCCCGAGGACGTCCTCCACGACTTGAAAGAGGTGCGGCGTGCACTCGCGCACGGGGCCGCCTTGCGCGCGCGTCGCGATCCACGGATTACGCTGCCACGCGCGCGGCCACTCGGGAAACACCATCGTGACCTCGGCGTGCCGTAGGTCCCCGAGGGTGCCCGATCGCACCTGCTCGGCGAAGACACGCACGCCCGCTTGGTACGGCAGGGGCAGTTGCATCGCGTGCACGACGCCCGCCGCGCGGGCCGCCTCCAGCATCTCGGTCGCCTCGGCGAGGTTCACGGCGAGCGGCTTTTCGCACAGCACGTGCCGCCCCGCTCGCAAGGCCGAGAGGACGAGGTCGTGGTGAGCGGCGGGCGGCACGGCGACGTACACGAGGTCCACGGCGTCCAGCAACGCGCGAGGATCGTCGAACCAGCGCCCGCCCGTCTCGCGAACGGCGGCGTCGGCGCGAGAAGCGTCGCGGTCGTGCAGCGCGGTGACGACCGTCTCGGGATGCGCGGCGAACGAGCGAGCGAGCGACAAGCCGATCGCGCCGACACCGAGAATGCCGACGCGCACGGGAGACGGGGAAGGAGCATGGGACATGACGGGCTGATTCTGCCACAACGCGCCGCGTCGTTCGCGAACCTCGTGGGCGGGCCGAGGCTTACTCTTCGACGGAACGACACGACGAATCAACCGAATCGGCTCGACGTGCGGGAACGACTTCTAACGGGCGCGAAGGCGACGTGAGCGGGAACTTGCTCGAAGCGTACCGTCACGCCGGAAACGCCGAGCTTCAATCGCTTGGTGCTCGGCGTCAGCGCGCCACGCGTCGCCCTCGGTAGTTCTGGAAGACGGCGATGCCGTAGGAGATCTTGCGGCCCGGGCCGAGCAGGGCGCGTCCCTTCCACGCGAGGCCCGTGCTCGACCCGCCGTCGAGCAGCACGGCGTCACGCACGCCGAGCCGCCGCATGATCTTGGCGGTTTCGCTTTGCGTGAGCTTGGCGGTCGTGGACAGCAGCACGATGTTGCGGTCGTGGCGAATGCCGAGGACGCTGCGGGCCGCCCGCGCGAAGATCGCCGGATCGCGAAAGCCGTCCCGAAAAGGGCGCACCACGATCACCCCGTTTCTCACGATGTGAGGTCCGCTCGCGACGACCGTTTCGTATCCGCGCCACGAAGCGCGGGCGAACGCTTCGACGTTCTTGACGCGCACGCGGTTGTTCGGCGTCAACGCGACCGCGACGGGCGCGCGCCCCGAGAAGACGTAACGGCCTTGCACGACGAGGTCGCCGACGGGCACGTACGTGCGTGGATGAAAGTACCCGCCGTTGATGAGGGCGACGCTGCCGCTGCGAGCGGCCATGCGCTGCAAGCTTTCCCCGGTGCCGAGCCCGCCGGGCGGCAGGATCGGCGTGACGAACACGCGCGGATCGCGCAAGTCCACACTCACGTACGAAACGGGCACGCCGAGAAGCTTGCCGCGCGTGAGACGAACGCTCGGGCCGAGTGCAAGCGCGCGGCGCGCGGAAGGACGAGTTGCACGCAGGCGTAGCGTCTGCCCGACGTAGATGGTGGTGCGCTTCAATCCATTGAGTCGCTGAAGGGCGGACACGGTGGTACCGTTCCTCACGGCGAGCTTGAACAGCGTGTCACCTCGCCGCACGACGACCGACGTGGGTGCGGCGAGCGCGCCGAGAAAGGCCGAGGCGAGCAGGCACACGCCGAGTACGAGGGAACGTGAAAACATGCTCTATGCCAGCATGAGTTCCTGACGGCACCGGACGTTCCCCATGAAGATCGTTCGGTCGTTCTCGTAATCGCGCATCATGCGCGCGGACGGCGTGTGGCCCTCACAGGTCGAGAGCCGTCACGAAGAGCGGGAGGAAGGGGTGACCTTCCTCCCGCTCGGCAGGCCCGGTTGATGTTCGATCAGCGCTGCGTATTTCCCGTGGTCGTGTCACTCGATCCACCGCTGGTGGACGTCGTGCCGGTCGAGGACATGCCGGAAGTGGACGTGCTGCCCGACGGCGAGCCCGACATTCGCGAGCTCGAGCCCATCGTCGATTCGTTCGCGCCCATCGTTCCAGAGGTACCCGTCGTGCCGGAGGTTCCCGACATGCCGGTCGTCCCCGTCATTCCTGTCATGCCCGACGATTGCACGCGCAGTTGGTTGTGCACGTCGCGCACGCCGCGCACGCGCTCGACGATGTCCTCGGCGAGACGCTTTTGGCGACGGTCGGACACGTTGCCCGTCAAGGTGACTTCGCCGCCTTGCACGTGTACGTCGATATCGGACGCGTCGAGCTCGTGGTGGTACGTCAACTCTTCGCTGACATCTTCGCGGATGCGTTCGTCACCGCGTTGGTAGTTCTTCGGTCCTTTGCCGTAGTGCGGGCCTTGACGCATGCTCGCGCCGCTCATGCCCATACTTTCCTCGGTCGGGCGGAACACGTACGTCGCGTCACCTTGGTAGCCCATCGCGCTCGAGTTGCGCATACCGCCGCTCATGCCCATACCGCTCATATTGCTGCCGCTCATGCCACGATCGCTTCCGTAGCGGTCGGAGTCGTAGCCGCGATCGTACGATGAGCCGTACGAAGACATGCCGCGGTCGTAGGACGAGCCGCCGGACATTCCGCTCATGCCGCTCGAGGACATGCCGCGGCCGTAGGACGAGCTGGACATTCCACGGTCGTCTCGCATGCCGCCGCTCATTCCCGAGCCGCTTCCCATGCCGCTCATGTTGCCCGTGCCGTACGAGGACATGCCTCGCCCAGAGCGGTCGTCGTAACGGTCGTCGTACCGTCCACTCATGCCCGAGCGATCCATACCACCCATGCTGCTCATGCCGGAGTTGCCCCCGGTTCCGGAGCCGTAGCGGTCGTCGTAGCGGTCGTCCATACGGCGCCCTTCGTCGCGTCCGCTCATGCCACGATCCATGTCCGAGTAGCGGCGACGATCTTGGGAGTCGCGGTCCATTTCTCGGTCTTCACGGTCGTACATTCGGTCGCGGTCGTTACGATACGTCATACGTCCTCCTCGAAAGCTTGTGAACCTAACGAGCGTGCGTTATAGGCCTGCTTTCTCAGTGAACGCCTCTCATACGAGAGCGGCATGCACCTTCAGTAAAGGCCCTCGTACCGCAGCCTTCATCTTCGGCGGGCAGCACCGGACGCCACTTCACTTCTTTGTATGCCCTGCCCGCTCAAGGCGCGTTCGCCGTGACCTGGGGCAGCACGTGGGCCGCGAACGTCTCGATGAAGCGCTCCTGATCTCGCCCCACCCCGTGCAAATAGATGCGGTCGAATCCCAGTTCGAGATCCTCTTGCAACCACGCGGCGTGCTGTTCGGCGTCCGCCGAGATTCGAACGGCTTGCGAGAGGTCATCGGGGCGAACGAAACGCGCGAGCGCGTCGAACTGGTCGGGCCGCTTGAGATCCGACAAGACGCGGCTCTCGAAGACGTTCGCGCTCCACTGATCGAGCGCCTCCTCGAGGTTCGAGGCGACGTGAACTTGCACGCTCATGGGCTTGCCTTCCCCGCCGCCGGCTCGAAAGGCGTCCACGATCCCCCGAAGCTTCTCGGCGGACGTGTTGACGGTGATGAGCCCGTCCGCCCAGCCACCCACGAAGCGCGCCGTTTCCTCGCTGAGGGCCGCGCCGTACACACGAGGCGGTTCCTCGGGCCTCGTGTACAAGTACGCTTCCTCGACCGTGAAGAACTCACCGCGGTGCGTCACCGTTTCGCCTCGCCACAACGCCCTCATCACCTCGACCGCCTCGCGCAGGCGACGGTTACGCTCGGACTTCGTCGGCCAGCGAGCGCCCGTGACGTGCTCGTTGAGGAACTGACCGCTGCCGAACGCGCACCACAAGCGCGAGGGAAACATCTGCGCGAGGGTCGCGGCGGCTTGCGCGACCAGCGCCGGGTGGTAGCGCTGCCCGGGCGCGTTCACCATGCCGAACGACAAGTTCGTGCTCGCCAAGGCCGCGCCGAGCCACGACCACGCGAAGCCACTTTCTCCTTGACGCTCGCTCCAAGGATTGAAGTGATCCGAGCACATCGCCGCGCCGAATCCTGCCTGCTCGGCGAGACCGACGAGCCTCAGCAGTTCGCGAGGCGAAAACTGCTCGTGCGAAGCGTGATACCCGATCAGGACGTTCTTCATGATGCCTCCTCGGTCGAGTGGGACGGCGCGGCCCACCACACGAAGCCACGCGGCGCCAACGCGACGCGGCCCGGCGCGACGACACGTGTGTCCGCGTCGGCCAAGACCACGCGGGCGTCCGAGCTTTGCTCGAACGTCACTTCACGCGAGGTTCCCGCCAAGTTATGCAGAGCGTACACGACGTCCTCGCCGTCGCGCACCTCGTGCGCGAGCACGTGTGGATCGCCAACGTCATGAGGCTCGAACTTTCCGCGTCCGCACGCGGAATGCGAGCGGTAAACGCGGATGACGTCGCGCACGAAGTTCAGAAGGGACGCAGGGTCGCGTCGCTGCGCGTCCACGTTGACGTACACGCTCGAATAAGCTCCGCTCGGGAAGGGGCGAACGGGCGCGGCGTCGGTGAATCCCGCGCCGCGCTCCGCCGTCCACTGCATGGGTGTACGCACCGCGTCGCGTTCGGGCAGGTCGAGGCGGTCCCCGAGGCCGATCTCGTCGCCGTAGAACACGACGGGCGTTCCCGGAAGCGAGAACAGCAAGCTGAAGGCTTGTCGCACGCGGCGCTCGTCTCCTCGCAGCATCGGCGCCAGGCGTCGCCGAATTCCACGTTCGTACGCCCGCATGGACGCGTCGGGCGCGAAGGCCGCGAAGACCCGCGTGCGCTCTTCGGACGTGAGTTGCGCGAGCGACAACTCGTCATGGTTGCGCAAGAAGTTCGCCCAGTTCGTTCCCCGGGGAATCGGCGGCAGTTCGCTCCACGCCCGCGCGATCGGCTCGGCGCGTTCGTCGGCGAGCCCGAGGAACAGGTGGTTGTCGAGGTAGAAGTTGAGCAGCAGGTGCATCTCGTCACCGTCACCGAAAAATGGTCGCATCTCGTCGGGCGCCTTGTCGACTTCGGCGAGCAGGGCGGCGTCGGGCCGTAGTTCGGTCACGGCCGCTCGGAACTCCTTGAGAAAGGCGTGCGGATGCGCGAGCCGCTCCTTCCGCGAGCGGTCGACGACCAAGTACGGCAAGGCGTCGAGGCGAAACCCGTCGATTCCTCGGCGCGTCCAGAACCGCGCGACGTCCAGGATTTCCGCGCGCACCGCGCCGTTCGAAATATCGAGGTCGGGCATGAAGTCGTAGAAGGTGTGGAAGTAGTACCGACCGGACGCGTCGTCGTACGACCAATTCGACGTTTGAAAGCCCGGAAAGACCAGGTAGGGAGACCGCGGTTCGGGCGGCGTGTCCGCCCACACGTAATACGCGTGGTACGGACTCGACGGGTCGCGCCGCGCCGCTTGGAACCAGGGATGCCGATCCGAGGTGTGATTGAACGGAACGTCGAGCAGCACGCGAATTCCGGCGTCATGCGCGGCCGCCACGAACGCGTCGAAGTCCTCCAGCGTTCCGAAGCGAGGATCGACCCTTTTGTAGTCGGTGACGTCGTACCCGTGGTCGCGGCGCGGCGACGGATAGAACGGCTGGAGCCAAACGGCGTTCACGCCGAGATCCACGAGGTACGGAACGCGAGCCGTTAGACCCGGAAAGTCGCCGATTCCGTCCCCGTTGCCGTCCTGGAACGTCTCGACGTTGAGCTCGTACAGCACGGCGGTCTCGTACCAAGTCGGGGCAGTCGAACGCGAATCGGCCTTCACGCCTTTTCATGCTAGGCGGCCGACGCGAGGCGGCGCACGAATACACTGAAGGCGACTTGAGGTTCGAGAGCGCACGCCGCCTCGCGTCGACTCCACCGTCGTCGCGCTCGGGTATCTTGCAGAACGTGAACGCTCGAAACGCGACGCTTTGGGCCGTGCCGCTGTGCTACGTCACGGCGGCCCTGCTGGCGTTCGCCCACCCGAGCCTGCGGCCCTTGTGGTGGTTGCAGGCCCTGCTTGTCTTCATGGTCGTCGTGTCCTGGTTCGATTTTTTACGCGATCGGCGCAGCGAACTGCTTCCCTCGCACGCTTCGACCAACCTGCTCGCCGCCCTCCTCGTCGTCGTGATGCTCGCCTTGCAGGTCGTGCCGTGAAGTCGCCGACGCGTCACGTCGAACGTCCCACCGCCCTCCGTGGCCGGTGGGACGTTCGAGCGGAAGGTCAACGACTGCCAGGCTGAGCCGCGAGGTCCACGACGAGCGTTTGGCCGCCGCGTTCGATCACGGCGAACTTCGCATTGCTCGCCGCCTGCGAAACCGCTTGCTGTTGCGCGGCGGTGAGGGCGCCGTTCAACGAGATGGACGTTTGCGCCTTGCCGCCCGCGAGGGGATCGGACGCGTAGAAGGTCACGCGACTCGCACCTTGCAGGCCGGGAAGACGCAAGCCACCGTCGTCGGGCGCGCCCATGCGGTCGCGGAGGGAGCCACGCCCGTCCTGAGCGTCGCCGGGGCGGCGCGGATCGGCGGACGGCGCGTTTCGGTCGTTCGACGCGTCACCTTGCCCATTTCGAGCATCGCGCCCGTTGGGTGCGCTTCTGTCGCCGCTGGCATTGCGGTCGTTTCCAGCGTCGCGTCCGTCGGGGCCACGACCATCGAAGGCGTTGGCCTGGGCGTCCTTGAGGGTCATGACGCGGGTCCCGGAAGGCGTCTCGATCGAGACGTACGTCGCGCCTTTCGGAGCGTTCGCGAAAAGATTGGCGGGCCGCGCGGCGTCGCGTTGGATCGTGGCCGTGGAGAGGAGCGTGCCGCCTTTGAGAGGATCGCCCGCGTAGAACTTCACGGTCAGGGACGCGCGAGCCGAACGATCGCCACGCTGCTGCCGAGGTTGTTGCGTTTGTGTGTTCGTTCGAGGAGTCGGCGTCCGGGTGCGGCTCGTCGTCTGGGCGCCCGCCAAGGTGCTTCCGGCGAGCAAGGTGGCGAGGACGGGGACGAGCAGTTTCTTGGTACGGTTCATGTCGGTTCTCCTTGAAGGTCGCGGGTGGTTGAACCACCTGGCGTGATTCTGCGAGCGTGCCGTTCAGAAGCGGCGTAGCGCTCGTTCAGAAGTTGCAAGGAAGAATTCTGGCCTTCTTTCGAGAGTCGTCTCTTGTGCGTGACGTCGTGAGGACGCTCCCACGACGAGAGCGGCGCACGCTGCCACGGGGCACGCATGACGCCCGAGAAACGCGAGGGGCTGCATCACCAGCGCATCGAGTTGCTGCGGCACTCCGACCGTCTCACGGACGGCCCGATGATCGCGTTCGGCTTCGTGTGGCTCGCCCTGCTGATCGTGGACCTCACGCGCGGGTTGACGTCAGGTTTGCGACTCGTCAGCAACGTTATCTGGAGCCTGTTCGTCCTGGACTTCCTGCTGTCGTTCGTCGTCGTGCCCAACAGGGGCGATGATGCTCGTCACAATGGGCAGCGACTACTTTCCACGAACCGCGGAGGGGCGTGCTTCGGCGTGGCTGCTCGCCTTGTACGGTTTCGCGGTGTTCGGGTGGATCACCGCGTCCGTTGCGAGCTTCTTCGTCGGGCGCGATCAACCGACGAACGAAACGGATGAAACGACGAGTGTGACGAACGAGGCCCTGTTGAACGAACTGACGCGGTTGCGCGCCGCCGTCCTTCCCACCGCGCCCGAGGACGACGAGATGCCGTGACTCGCCTCGCTCGGCCGACGTTCACGACGCGAGGAAGTCGGCCGAGCGGAGTGGTCGGTGGCTCTTCAAAGAAGGCGACGTCGACGGACATGGTCGCCTTGATCTCGCCTCGCGGGTATCCTTGGCGCTCCTCCCGTCGTCCAGCGTCATTGGAATGATCGGAGACGTCGTTCGTCCGGTACTCCACGGCGGACGCGACGGCGAACTCTTTCTTGAATTCCGGAACCTTCAAGGGAGAGGCGCCCGAGGAATTCCTTCAGCGCGGAGCGTGCGCAACGTAAAGGAAGCCGCGCGCGATGCCGCTTCCTTGTCCGCCGCATCCCCTGGTCGGCTTGAACTTGAACTTCGCGCTTTCGCCCAGCTTGCCGTACGAGGTGCCGATGAGGAGCGGCTCGCCGCTGGCGTAGTCGTGCACTTCGTGGGCCGTGACGCGGTACGTGCCGAGCGGCACGTCGTTCATGGAGACGCGCTTTTGCACGCGCGTTCCAGCGCTGCCGTCCGCGAGCGGCTGGGTGGGTTCGAACGTTACTTCCACGGTGTCGTCCTCGTCGACGAAGGCGCCGTCCGAATCGTCGCCGTTCGTGAGTTGGACGCGGTCGCCGAAGAAGTCGGTGAGGGCTGTCATGTCCGGGAGGCGCCCGCTGAGCTTCCACTTGAAGTCGCGCAACACCCCGCTTTTCGGTGTGAACGAGGCGTCCTGCGAATCGTCGTCGGCAGCGAGGCGCAAGCAGAATTCCTGGCCGTCGTACTCGACTTGCGTCCAAGCGAAGGCGTTGTAGGGGATGTCGGGCAAGTTCGTCGCCTCGTACTTCCCGTGGGCGTCCGTGCGCACTTGCACGACGCCCGTCGTGACGGAAGGCTGAATCCACACGAGCGCGTTGGCGTCGGGCTTGCCGCGAGCGTCGGTGACGTCCCCGCGCACCGAGTTGGGTGGCAGGGTCGATCCTGCGAGAGAGCTCGCGCCAAGGGCGACGGTCAAGAGGACGGGCGCGGCTTTCAGGGAAGGCGGACGTCGAGGCGCAACTGGTACGCGCCGCGCACGTACTTGTGCTCGGTGAAATCGCCCGTGACGCGTTCGCCGTACTCGCCGACACCTTCGAGGCGCACGAGCAGGGCGCGCGACGTCTCGCCGGGCGGCGCGTATCGAGCGGTCACGGTGTAGCGCCCGATGGGGACGTCCGCGAGGCCCAGTCCGTCGCCGGTCGCCGCGACCTTCGCCTTGATCGTCGTGCCGGGGTTGCCGTCGACGAGCGGGCCGTTCGGCGTGAGCGTCAACTCCACGGCCTGTCCTTCGATGGAGAAATCTCCGGCTTCGGCGGAAGCCAGGACCGTGCCGCCGTACGTGCCGTGCGACCCGCCAGTCTTCTCGCCCGTCAATTGCCAGCGGAAGTCCGAGACGCCGCCTTGAACGCTCGAGAACGTCTTGTCGGTGGTGGGGTGCAAGTCGAAGGCGTACGTGCGGCCGTGATACTCGCGCTCGATCGACGCGTACACGCGCCACGAGTTGAGCGGCGGCAAGGGCACTCGGTAGCGTCCTCGGGCGTCCGTCTTCGTGATCAAGTTGACGTCGCGCAGCACGGTGCTGTCCACGATGATCTTCGCGCCGGGTACCGGGGCGCCGCGCGTGTCCAGCACTTGCCCTTGGGCGAAGCCGGGCTCGGGTTTGAGGGGTGGGGGCGCGCTCGTGAAGGCCGAGGCGGTCGCGGCGAGCGCAAGGGTAGCGGCGAAGGTGGCGTGTCTTCGAGGGTCGTTCATGCTTGTCCTAAGGGCGTAGACGCGGGGGCGGAAGGTCGGTCAGTCGGGAGCGGACAAGTGACGCGTCATGACTTCTTCCTCCAAAAAGACCATCAGGTCCAGCGGAGACAGGAAGTAGCGGCGGCGCTCGCCGAGCAGCACGGACGCGCGCCAAATACGCGCCGAACCGTTCGGTTCGTACCAAACGCGCAGCACGAACAAGCGGGCCGTCTCGTCTTGAGAAAGATTCATGCGGTCACTGTGACGGACACCGAGTGAAAGCGGCGTGATTCGACGGCGAGTCGGGAACGAGGTCAGCGGCGCCCCCCCGGCGCGGTGAATGCGAACGTGCGCTTTCACGGCCCGCCGCCGAGGTGCGCGCGATTCATCCAAAAATAATCGTGTCTTTCGTACCTTCTCATCGACTTCGCCGCACGTCGTGTGCGGCGCGATGGAAAGGAACGTCATGCGACACACAGCGCTCTCCACCCTCACCTTGGCCCTTCTTACGTCCGCGTTCGCCACGTCCACGCCCGTCTCGTACAACGGGGTACGAGCGACGCTCGACACGCAGCAACGCGGCGGCGTGACGCTCGTGGACGCCGAGGCGTTCGTGAAGACGTTCAAGCTGAGCTTGAACGTCAAGACGCTTCCCAAGCCGCAAACCATCAACGGCCGCACCTACGTCGACGTGAACGTGCTCGCGTCCGCGTTGAAGACGAACGTGGCGGTCAGTCAAGGCGTGCTCGTCTACTCACAGAATCAGACGCCTGTCGTCAAGGGAACGGCGCAACTCGACGGAAACGCGGCCAAGATCGGCCAGACATTCACCGTCGGAAAGGCGAATCCCATGAACTTCACGCTTCGCTCGGCCGAATTCAGCTTGAGCCGGATGACGTTCGGCGACTTCACGCTGATTCCGACGCGCGATCAAAAGCTTCTGGTGTTGCGTTATACGATTCAAAATCCGCAAAACCGTGACTTGTTTTTTCGCGGCGACCAGTTACGGATGCTGGCCGTCGACGCCTCGGACGTCAATCACGAGCTGGAGGGTTTGGCCGTTCGTGAAGGCCAGACGGCCTCGCTCGAGCTCAGCCTCAAGCCCGCGCAGAAGATCGACGTGGTCTCGGCGATTCTCGTGCCCGCACGGGGTCCGATTCCGAAGCTCATCATCGAGCCCCGCGGAGACGACACTCCGGCCGTGTTGCGTTACGACCTGCGCGGCGCCGTCAAGCCTCTGCCCGCCGCCTTCACGCCGTCCAACGACGGCGCCACGGCCCCTGCCGTGATTCCGGCCGCTTTGAACGCAGTGCTGCCTCTCGGCTACTTCGACGTCGCGCTCAAGAGCGTCGCGTACACGAAGGACAACTTGACGTCCAGCGTGACGTTGGAAGACGGTCAGCAATTCGCCGTCGTGACGGCCGTTCTCAAGAACGCGAGCACGAGCGAGCGCGGCTACCGAGGCGACACGCTCATCGTGGAAGCGACCTTGGCAAGCGGCGAGCGCGTGAAGTTCGACGGCTACATGATTTCCGGAAGCCGCAACGTGGACGCCGAGGGCGACCTGCGGCCCGGAGAGCAGACGACCGTTCGTCTCGTCGGCGTCATTCCGGAGGATGTCAAGCTTTCGAGCGTCACCGTGAGCGAGAACGTCAGCGCGATCGATGCGCCGACGCACGCCTTCAACGTGGCCGTCAAGTGACGCGAAGTCACGCCTCGAACCTCCCTTGCCAGAAAGAGAGCGAACGCATGAAACGTCTGACCTTCTCCTTGTCCACCGCCGCGCTCCTCGTCGGCATCACGCTCGCCTCGGGCGCGACCGCCGCCAACCCGCCCTTGCCGCCGATCACACGCGTCGGCGTCGTCAGCATCGGGCGCTCCTCCATGCAGATGCCCGGCGTGGGCAGCATGGACGTCGTCACGTCGAACGCCTCGTTTTACCGAGGCGGAGGCGAATCGCTCGGAAGCGCCGCACGCGACGTGTGCACGGTCCTCGCGAGCGTACCCGACGCTCAGGAACCGTCGACGCCCGGTCTCGACACGCCCGAGAAGGCGCCGAACGTCGTGAGCCTCGACGCGGGCAACCCGCTCGTGCTGCGCGGCGCGGCGCAGTCGTACGCGAACTTGCCGCGCTTCAAGCAAGGCGCGACGATCTCGTACGCCGCGAACCCACCGCTGCGGCAAGCGCCTCCCGCCAACCTCGTGATCGACATTCCCGGAGCGCAAGGCGGCTTCCCGGCCATGAAGAACATGGCGTTTCCCACCACGGCGCCCGTGACCCTGAGCGCGCCGAAAAACGGCGTCGGCGTCAAGCCGAGCACGACCTTCACGTGGTCGAACCCCACGAAGGACGCGAACACGCTGGTGCTGCTGAGCGGCACGCAGGAGGAAGGCGGCGTCACCTTCACGTGCACGGCGATCGACGACGGTACCTTCACGTTCCCGGCAGCGACGGCCGCCGCCCTGAAGAAGGCGGGCTTCGAGGTGGGGCAGCTCACCATGTTGGGCCGTATGAGCAGCCGCTCGTACCGTCAAGGCGACGCTCAACTCGTGCTGCAAGTCACGAGCATGCAAACGTTCATGCCGCAAGACGAGGGAGACGAGTGATCGCCTGCACGGCACTTCGCGCCGTGGCCCTCGTGGCGCCCGCTTCGACTCTCTTCTAGGCCGCAGCGACGGGAAAACGCAGCAAGCAAGGCGCGTGACCGAAGACGACACGTCTTCGGTCACCTTCCACCGGGAGTCTGGTTCGCCGCGACTTCACGGCGGCACGCGGCACGGGCCCGGCGCTCGCAGTCAAGCGCCGGGCCCGTCGGGTGTTGAAGTGATGGGCAGTGGAGCCTTCCACCGCCGAGGAGCTCCCGCTTCACGCTCCGCGCACGTTCACGGTCTTCCGAGCCAGACGTGCGTCGTGCTGAAGGTGCCGCTGTGGCCGCACGTGTCGAAGCCGTCGAACAAGATCATGGTGGTGTCGCCGAGCTTCTCGTCGCGGTTCGTGGTGCCGACGCGAAGCTTCGTCTTCGCGCCGCCTTGCACGAGGAAGGCGCTGAGTTGGTAGTACCCGACGGGAATGTCCGCAATGCCCGCCGAGAGGCGGACCGTCTTCACGATGGGCTTGCCCACGCTTCCGTCGATGAGCGGTCCGTCGGGGGTGAGGCGCAGTTCCACGATCGAGTCGAAGGGGATGAACTTGCCGTCCTCGGTGGAGACGTTCTCGAAGGCGAGCGAGCCGCCCCACCACTGCCCACCGTTGCTCGACGACGCCATGTCGGACTCGCCGGAGATCTTGAAGCGCCAATTGCGCACGACGCCCTGCTTGGCGTTGAAGGCCTCCTGGTACTCGCCGGGATCGCCCGCCATGCGAACGCAGTAGTGGCGCCCGTGGTAGTTGATTTCTTTGTAGGCGTACACGTAGTACGGATTGGTCGTCGGGTTGAGTTCGATGGATTGGTAGCGGCCTTGCGCGTCGGTCTTGGTGAAGAGCGTTCCTCGGAACATGGCGGGTTCGACGATGATCTGCGCGCCGACGACGGGTTTTCCTCGCTCGTCGAGGACGCGTCCGCTCACGGTGTTGGGCGTGGCGGCTTCGACGGTGAGCGCGGCGCACAGGGCGAGGGACGCGAAGGTCGCGGGCAAGAGGCGAATGAGGCGATTTCGAGACACGTTGGTTCCTCC
The DNA here is from genome assembly GCF_003217515.1 of Deinococcus yavapaiensis KR-236. Taxonomy (NCBI): domain Bacteria; kingdom Thermotogati; phylum Deinococcota; class Deinococci; order Deinococcales; family Deinococcaceae; genus Deinococcus; species Deinococcus yavapaiensis. The sequence goes on from NZ_QJSX01000012.1 coordinate 80,191, forward strand.
TGCCGTCACGGTATGAAACGCCGAGTGAAATCAGCGTGATTCGGCGGCGTCGCGCGCAGGACGCATGAGCGAACACGACGTAAAGTTCATGTTTCCTTGAGTAAGCCAGGACTATATTGGAAAGGTGCACGCAACGACGCCCTGGCACCTGAGGTTGCTCGGTGCTCCTCATTTCATCTCACCGCTCGGCGTGCCCATTTTCTTGGAGCGCAAGGGCGCGGCGGTCGTGGCGTACCTCGCCCTTACGGGAAGTGCGAGTCGTTCGAAGCTCGCGGGGATGTTGTGGCCCGACGCGCGCGAAGCGACGGCGCGCAACAACCTCGCGCAGCAACTGCGCAAACTGCGCCTCGCCCTGGAAGATTCTCTCGTACAGGGCAGCGGCGTGCTGAGCCTCGACGCCACCGTGACGGTGGACGTGCTCGAAGCGCGCGTCGCGTGCGAGCAAGGTCGGCACGAAGCGTTCGTGGACTTTCAGGGAACGCTGCTGGGAGATTTGGCGTTCGACGACTGTCCCGACTTCGATGCTTGGCTGACCGCCGAGCGAACGCGCTTGGCGCAAGATCGCGGCGTGAGCTTGCGCGCGCTCGCGTCCGCCGCCGAGGCGAGCGGCGACACGGACGCGACCTTCTCGTGGGCATCGCGCTTGCTGGAAGCGGAACCTTTAGCCGAGGACGCCTACGTGCGCGTCATGACGTTGCAGTACCTGCGTGGAGACGTGGCGGCGGCCCGCGCGACGTACGAGCGATGCGAAGCGATGCTGGCACGTGAATTCGGCGCCGCTCCCCTGGCGGAAACGGTGGCGTTCGCGGCGAAGCTCAAGCAGCCCAAGCAAACGACGGCGAGACGTTCCGCGTCCGCCGCGACCTTGAGCATTCGTGCGCCCGCGCTCGTCGGACGTGAACGAGAGTGGGCGCGAATGCAAGAAGCGTGGGACAAGGGGCAGTTCATCTTCCTGAGTGGCGAAAGCGGCGTGGGCAAGTCGCGGCTCGCTCGGGAGTTCGCGGCCAACCAAGGAGCGTTCGACGTGTTCGCCGGACGTCCCGGCGACGTGTACGTTCCTTTTGCCGCCAACACCCGCCGGTACCGCGAGTTGCTCGCGCGCAATCCCGATCTTCGTCTCGAGCCGTGGATGCGCGCCGAACTCGGGCGCGTCCTGCCCGAGCTGTCCGACGATGCGCCGCCGCCCGTGCGAACCGACGAGGACCGCGAGCGGTTCTTCTTCGCGCAGGGCGAGCTGATTCGCTTCGGCAGCGAAGGGTTGAAGGCGACGGTGATCGACGACTTGCAGTACTTCGATCAAGCGAGCATCGACGTCGGCGATTACGCGATGATCAAGTACGCGCCGCTCGGCAAGCCGGGCGGCTTGCCGCGCTTCATCGATTGCTTTCGTCGTGGAGAGTTGCCGCCCAGCACGGCCGCCGCCATTCAGTACGGCGTGGAACTCGGGCTCGCGTGCGTCATCGAGTTGGAGCCTCTCGCGGAAGACGCGGCGATCGAGTTGGTGCTACACCTCGGCGTGGACGCCGCGAGGAATCGCGCGCGGGAAGTGGCGCGCGCGACGGGCGGCAATCCGCAGTTCATCTTGGAGACGGTGCGGCAACTCGCGCATCGTCCGAGCGGCGCGCCGCTCACGCTTCCGGAAACGGTCGGTCAAGCCATCGAGCGTCGCTTGCGTGAGTTGACGCCGGGCGCCCTGCTCACGCTGCGCGCGGCGAGCGTCCTGCAACGCGACTTCGACGTGGATCTCGTGGCGGACGTCTTGCACTCTCCCCTGTTGGACGTCGTGGGCCACTGGGAAGAGTTGGAGGCGGGGCAGTTCGTGCGCGGCGAACGGTTCACGCACGACCTCATCTTGGAGACGACGCGCGCGAACTTGCCGCTGAGCGTCGCGCACGCGTTGCACCGAAGCGCGGCGGCCGCGTTGACGGCGCGCGGAGCGGAAAGCGCGCGCGTCGCTCGGCATTGGCTCGAAGGCGGCGTGCCGAGCGAGGCGGCCGAGGCGTTCGTGCGGGCGGCGGCGCGCGCCGAGCAAGGGGGTCGCTGGCGTGAAGCGGCCGAATTGCTCGTGCAAGCCGCGCTCTCGTTCGAAGCCGACGGTCATTCCGAGCGCGCCGCCGAGCAGTGGGCGGACGCCGCGCGCTTCGCGCACCATCATCACCTCGAACTCGTCGGGAGCCTCGAGCCGCTCGGCTCTCGGACCTCGGCGGTCGATCGGGAAGCGCCGACGCCATGACGGACACGCGTTGGACGCTGCGGGTGTTCGGGCAAGCGGAACTCGTCTCGCCGAGCGGCACTGTTTGGCCCTTGGAGCGCAAATTGGCGGGCGTGCTCGCGTACCTCGCCGTGGAGGGAGCGGCGACGCGCGCGCGCCTCACGGAGTTGTTGTGGCCCGACGCTCGCCCGAACGTGGCGCGCAACAGCTTGGTGCAGCACTTGCGTAAACTTCGTCTCGCCGTCGGCGAGGACCTCGTCGAGGGAGACGCGACGTTGACGCTGCGCGCGGATGTGACGTCGGACGCGGCGCTCACGCGGGCGGCCTTCGAGGGCGACCGCTTCGACGAGGTGCACGCGCTTACCGAACGTGGCGCGGTGCTGGCGCACGCGGACTTCGACGACTGCCCGGACTTCGCCGAGTGGCTGCTGGTGACGCGCGAACGTCAGCAGGAGTGGCAGTCGAGGGCGTGGAGGGCGCTCGGGGCGCGAGCCGAGCGGCAAGGCGAGTTCGGCGACGCGCTCGCGTGGGAGGAGCGCGTTCTCGCGCTCGATCCGCTCGCCGAGGAGACGTACGGGCGCGTGATGCGGCTGCACGTGGCGATGAACAATCGTCATCTCGCTCTGGGCGTGTACGAGCGGTACCGCGAGTGGCTGCGCGACGAGATGAACGCGGAGCCGCTGCGCGAACTGCAAGCCCTCGCGCGTGAAATTCGCGGGGGCATCGGCGGCGCGATCACCGCGCCGACGTTCGCGAACACGCCGATCTCGGTGTTGCGTCCCCCGGCGCTCGTCGGACGGGAACGCGAGTGGACGCTCATGGAGGACGCGTGGGAGCGCGGCCAGCTCATCTTGCTCGGGGGCGGCGCGGGCGTGGGCAAGACGCGCTTGGCGATGGAGTTCGCGGCGAGCAAAGGCGCGGTTTTGAAAGCCGAAGCGCGTCAAGGTGACGCGCACGTGCCGTTCGCGACGCTCACCCGTTTCTTGCGCGCGGGCTTGACCGCCACGCCGGACCTCGCGTTGCCCGCGTGGATGAAGCGTGAACTGTCGCGCTTGCTGCCGGAACTGGGCGGCGAGACGACCGCGCCTTTGAAGGGCGACGAGGACAAGTTGCGGTTTTTCAGTGCCGCTTACGACTTGCACGTCAAAACGGCCGCGGGCCGTCAAGTGCTGGTGTACGACGACGTGCACTTCTTCGACGAGGCGACCGCCGAATTCGGGGCGTACATGCTCTCGCGCGCCTTTCCGATGGGCGCGGAAGGTCAGCCGCCGCACATCATCGACGTGTTTCGTAGCGACGAAGTGTCGCCGACCCTGCGCGCTCAACTGCAACGCCTCGTCGACAGCGGCATCGGCGTGCACATCGAGTTGGAGCCGCTCGACGACGAGGCGGTCGAGCACTTGATCACCTCGTTGGACGTCGCGCACATCAAGCCGTTCGCGCCGACGTTGGCGCGTTTCACGGGGGGAAATCCGCTGTTCTTGCTCGAAACCGTTCGTCACCTTCTCAGCGGCGGCGACTTGCCCGAGGAAGGAGGCGTGTTGCCGCCCGGCGCGAGCGACATCATCGCCCGGCGTTTCTCGCGCTTGTCGGCGACGGCGCAGCAAGTCGCGCGCGCGGCGAGCGTTCTGCAAAGCGACTTCACGCCGGAACTCGTTTCGGACGTGCTGGGCGCTCCGCTCGTCGACGTTCTCACGGCGTGGGAGGAATTGGAGGCGGCGGACGTGCTGAGCGATCGTCGTTTCAGCCACGACCTCGTGTACGAGACCATCACGCGCGACATCCCGCGAATCGTCCACGGCGCTTTGCATCGCCGCGCGGCCCGCACACGCGAACGTCTCGGAGCGCCGCCCGCGCAAATCGCTCATCACTTCCTCCAAGCCGGCTTGGAGGAAGTGGCGGCGCCGCACTTCCTGCGCGCCGCCGAGGCGGCGCGCGTCACGTGGCGCATGCCGGAAGCCGCCGACTTCTACGAGCGGGCGGCGGATCTCTTCGAGCGGGCGGGCCGACGCCCGGAAGCGTTCGCGGCGCGCTTCACGCTCGCGCACGACGTCCTCAAGGAGTTCGATCTCGGCGCGCGCTTCGAAGTCGTGGCGCAGCGCTTGCTGGACGAGGCACGCACGCCGGGCGAGCGCGGACGGGCGTGGGCGGTTCAAGGCATTTTGCGGCACCGTCGAGGCGACGCGGCGGGAACCGAGCAGGCTGCACGCGAAGGGCTCGCCGAGCTCGACGTCGCGACGGAACCGGAAGTGGTCGCCGACTTGACGAACTTGCTTGGTGTCGCGCTCGTGCGGCAAGGTCGGTGGAACGAGGCGGTGCCCGTTCTCGAAGGCGCCGTCGAGCAGTACCGCGCGCTCGGCGTACGAGACTCGGAGTTGGCGACGCAGCAGAACATCGCGGCGGCCTTGTTTCAGCTCGGGCAGTACACCCGAACGGTGGACTTGTGCCTCGACGTCGCGAGCGCCGCAGAGGCGCGTGGACTGAAGTTGCTGCAAGCGGCGGCGCTCGGCAGCGCTGCCGCCGCGCTGGGGCATCAAGGGCGCAAGCGAGCCGGCTTGGAGCTCGCCGAGCAAGCTCTGGCGTTGCTGCGAGGCGTGCAGGGCGCGATGCAGCACGAAGTGTCGCTCTTGTTGACGCTCGGGGCGTGCGCGCGTGACTGCGGCGAGTACAGCCGCGCCCTCGACGCGCTCGAACGGGCGCGCACGTTGAGCGCGGGCTACTCGAACGTGCTGTCGGGAATGACGTTGCGGCACCTCGCGAGCGTGCATGACCTGCTCGGGGACGGCAGGGAAGCGCGAACGCTACTCGAAGAAGCGCTCGCCTTGCAAGGTCTTCCCGGCGAGACGCGCGCCTCCATCCTGACGCTTCTGGCGGAAGTCCTGCACTCGCAAGGCGAGGCGGTGGACGCCGTCTTGGCCGCCGCCCTTCCCTTGCTCGCGGCTCAACGGTCCAAGAGCGCGTTGCGGGGACGCTTGGCGCTCGCCGTGACCCTGCCGCCCGAAGAAGCCTTGCAGATCACGGAGGAGGTCGTGGAGGAGCTTCGCGGCCGCGAGGACCGCGATTTGCTGCTGGTCGCCTTGGTGCGGCACGCCCGCGCGCTCTTACGGGCGAAACGACCCGCCATCGAAGCGGCCGTCGAAGCGGCGCGTCTGCTGAAGACGTTCGAGCCGTTGGAATGCTCCGTGGCGGACGTCCTGTTCACGGTCGCGAGCGTGCGCGAGGCGGTCGGGGACGCGGACGCACAGCACGCTCGCCTCGAAGCGGAGCGTTGGCTCGAGGAGACGGCGAGTCGTCACGTTCCGGCGGCGCGGCGCGCCACGTTCGTGGTGGCAACTCGCCGCCGAGGCGATCGAAGCACGCGCGTCTCGGCGAGGTGAGGAGCCGCCGCGTGCGGGCGTCACGCACGGTAAGGTGAAGGATGGCACAAGCAAGCCGAGAAGGCCGTGCAAGCGCGCTCCGCGTTTTCCGGAGGGCTTGAAATGGCGCGTCTGCGCATCGTTTACGTCGGGGGAGGCTCCACGCGCGCGCCTGGCACGGTCGCGTCCTTCATTCGTCAATGGGAGAACTTCGCGGGGTCCGAGATCGTCCTCGTGGACGTCCACGAGGAACACCTCGACCTCGTGCGTCGTCTCGCCGCGAAGATGGCGGACGTCGCGGGCGCAGACCTTACCGTCACGGCGACGTCTCGTCGGGAAGAAGCCCTCGTCGGGGCGGACGTCGTGCTGTCGAGCTACCGTCCCGGCGGCTTCGAGGCGCGCGTCCTCGACGAACGAATTCCGCTGCGTCACGGCGTGATCGGTCAGGAAACGCAAGGACCGGGCGGCTTCTTCATGGCGTTGCGCGCGATTCACGTCGCGCGGCAACTCGTCGAGGACATGAGCCGACTGTGTCCGAACGCCGTCTTGTTCAACTACACGAATCCCGTGAACGTCGTCGCGCAGGCCGTGCGTGACTTCAGCGACGTTCGCGTGATTTCGCTGTGCGAAGGCCCGATCATCTTTCCGCGTCAACTCGCGGGCATGGCAGGCCTCGACCCGAACCGCGTGCGCGCGTCCATGATCGGCCTCAATCACGCGTGTTGGAGCGACGCGTCCACCGGAGGCGCGATGTACGGCGACGAGGACTTGTGGCCGCACGTCGAGGCCGCCTTGGCGTCCGGACGAGTCACGGACGCCTGGGCGACGCGCCTGCTCGACCTCGCCCTCGTGATGCGCAGCGTGCCCGCCGCGTACATGCGCTACTACTACTTTCGGCGCGAAGTGCTGGCCGAACTTCGCACGGCGCCGACGACGCGCGCCGAGGACATCCTCGCCGCCACGTCCGACTACTGGACGCACTACCGTGAGCTTCTCGACGCGCCTCACCCGGTTCTCGACCCGAAGCGATCCCGGGGAGGCATTTACGAGTTGGAGATCGCCGTGGACGTGATGGACGCCATGTACAACGACCGTGCGGAAGTGTGGCCGTGCAACGTCGTGAACGGCGGCGCCCTTCGCGACTTGCCCGCCGACCTCGTCGTGGAGGGACCGTGCGTCGTGGACCGCGACGGGCCGCGCCTTCTGTCGGGCTTTCGTCTCCCCGAGGGCGCGCGGGGACTCGTGGGCGCCCTCGGGGAGTATCAGCGACTCGCCGCGCACGCGGCATGGAACGGTTCGCGCACGGACGCCATTCGCGCGCTCTCGGCGAATCCAATCGTGCCGGGCCTGAGCGTGGCCCGCGCGTTGTACGACGATCTCGCGGCGGCTCAACGCGCCTGGCTTCCCGAGCGCTTGTGGTGAGCAGGCCGAACGTCGTGGTGGTGAAGGACGCGCTCGAAGCGGCGCGGGTCGCCGCCGACATCATCGCGCGGATCGTTCGAGACAAGCCGACGGCGGCCTTGCTGGTCGCCACGGGCAACACGCCCCTTCCGGCGTACGCGGAACTCGCGCGGCGGGCGGAGAACGGCGAGGTGGACTTCTCGCGGGTCCTCGCCGTGCAACTCGACGAGTACGTCGGCTTGGAGGAGGACGATCCGCGATCTTTGTGGAGGTGGACACGGCGTTCGTTCGTCGACCCGCTCGGTGTGACGCGCACCTTGCGCCTCGTCGACGTGACGACCTTCGACGACGACATCGCCAAGGTCGGGGGGCTGGACCTCGCCGTTCTCGGGCTCGGCCCGAACGGCCACCTGGGCTTCAACGAGCCGCCGTGCGACGAGCACGCCAAGACGCGTGAAGTGGACCTCACGCCCGAAAGCCTCGTCAGCAACGCTCGGTACTTCGATCTGCCCGTGCCGACCCGCGCGCGAACGGCGGGCATGACGACGATCCTCTCGGCGCGCGAGAAGTTGCTGATCGTGACGGGCGCGCACAAACGCCGCATCCTGGCTCGCACGCTCGACGAGGTGTCGTCGCGTGACGTTCCGGCGTCGTGGCTGCGAGGAGAGGACACCACCGTCGTGGCGGACGAGGAGGCGAGGCCACGTGACTGAAGCCAGAGACGTCGTGGTAGGCGTCGACGCGGGCAGCACGAAGACGATCGCGCTCGTCGTGTCGCGCGAGGGACGAGTCGTCGGGGCGGCTCGGGGGGGTCGATCGAACCTCTACCTTTCACGTGAGGAAGCCTCGGCAGCTGTCGAGGCGGCGGTGACGAACGCGCTTGGCGAAGCGCGCCGGACGGACCGCGACCTCGCGGCGATCGCCCTGAGCGCGACCGGAGCCGACTGGCCAGAGGACTTCACCGTTCTACGCGCCCACCTCGCCGCCCGCTGGCCGGACGCTCGGCACGTCGTCGTGAACGACGCGGTCGGCGCCCTCGAAGCGACCGGGGCGCGCGGTCCGGCCGTGATGGTCGCGTGCGGAACCGGCGCGGGCACCGCCGCTCGCGGCCTCGACGGCACGGTGTGGCACTCGAGCTTTTGGCAGGAGCCGCAAGGAGCCGAGGAACTCGGGCGCCTCGCCTTGAAGGCGGTGTACCGTGCCGCGTTGGGCGTCGACGCGCCGACCCGTCTCACGAACCGCGTGCTGAGCACGTTCGACTTGCCGTCCGTAGAGGCGCTGTTGCACGCGTTCACGCGCCGAGAGCAGTCGTTGTCGCCTCGCGTCGGCCACCTCGCCCGAATCCTGCTCGACGTCGCCGCCGAAGGAGACGAGACCGCTTGGCGCCTCGTGGACCGTCACGGCGAGGCCCTCGCTCGGTACGCGGCGGCGAGCGCTCGGCAAGTCGGCCTCGCGGACGGCTTCGCGTTGTTCATGGCGGGCGGCGTGATGCGTCATCCCTCGCGGCTGCTGTCCGATCGACTCGAAGAGCACGCTCGCCGACTCGCGCCGAACATCACCGCGCACCTCTCGCCGCACGAACCCGTCATGGGGGCCGTACGCCTCGCACTTCGCGCGGTCGGGGCGGACGAGGACGCTTGCGAACGGCGAACGCCGTCGTTGCCCGAGCATCTCTACCTCACGTGACTGGACTCGCCAAGTTCATGAAAGCGCCCGCATCGTGGGCGCTTTCTCTTGCCCCGCGAAGCCTCGAAGGCGATCATGCGAAATTCACTGTCTTCACGGCATGCTCGCGTTCGGAGGCAGCATGCAAAGCAAAGTTCGGACAACGGTGATTTCTACGATGGTGGTTCTCGGCAGCGTGTGGAGCGCGGCGAACGCGGCGACGACCGCGCCTTTGAAGGGTCGGGCGCTCGACGAGCGTGGTCGTCCCGTCGCAGGCGCGGTCGTCATGATCGAGCCCGTGAGCTTCTCGGGCCTCGTCGAGGCGAAAACGGACGCGTCGGGCGCCTTCGTCTCCGTGCCGCTCAACGGAGCCGTCGCGCCGTTCCGCGCCCGGGCGTACAAGGTCGTGAATTACAACGGCCAGCGTTACTGCGTCCGGCTCGCGCCGGAGACCGCGGCGGACGCCGAGCTGTTCAATCCGTCGAGTCGGCCCGTGCGTAACTTTCGCTGGCGCATGACCGGAGCGACCGGCGACGCGCCCGACGCGATCGGCAGCGACGCGTGGGGCGGCTCCATCTCGTTCTCGAACCGCATCAACATCGATTCGAACGAGCCGGAGTACGTGAAGCCCGACGACAAGATCGAACTCACGATGGTGCCGCGAGGCCCGCTCATCGACGGCAGCACGGGCCGAACCTTGACGAAGGTCGTGCGCGCCAAGGACATCGTCGCGAACCTTCCGGTGGGGTGGTACGGCGTCACGGCGAAGCTCGTGCGGTCCGACGGCACGAAAGAATCCTTGAAGGTCAGCATGAGCTATTACGACGAAGAGCCCGCGTCCTCGGTGGACTTCATGTTCAAAGGCTTCGAAAACTGCGGGCACACCGGCACCTTCGTTCGCACGCCTTTATACGTGTCCCGCACGCCTTGAAAAGCGAGCCGTCTCGGTCGTTCCCGCCGCGTTCCGCTGGAATTCGGGAGATGCCGGGCACCTTCGCGGAGAGAAGGGCGAATCGGACGCGCTACACTGCGTTCACTTCATGAGCATGTCGCCTCGCGTGCGCTTGAGCGAACCCCTGATCGGACGAGCGGACGAACAGGCCGAACTTCGCGCCCTCCTCGCGAACCGCTCGGTTCGGCTCGTCACCCTCACCGGACCGGGAGGCGTCGGCAAGACTTGCTTGGCCAACGCCGTCCTCGGGGACGTCCGAGACCTTTTCGCAGACGGCGCGTACCACGTACCGCTCGAAGACGTGCGGGAAGCGGCCGACGTTCAAGTCGCCGTCGCGAGCGCCCTGGGTTTGGAAGGCCCCGGCAGCTGGGCGGCGATCGGCGACGCCTTGGAAGCTCGGCAAGTTCTGCTCGTGCTCGACAACTTCGAGCACTTGACGAGCGCGGCCGACTTGCTGCCGAGCTTGCTGGCGCGAGCGCCGAGCGTCAAGTTGCTCGTCACGAGCCGCGCGCCGCTGCGCCTCTCCGCCGAACGCCAGTACCTCGTGCGGCCTCTCCTGGTGCCCGCGCCGACCCTCGCGCCCAGCGCCGTGTTGGCGTTCGACGCGGTGCGGTTGTTCGTGGAGCGCGCCCGTTCCGTTCGCGCCGACCTCGACTTGGGTGAGGCGAACGCCTCGGTACTCGGCGAGATCGCGCGCCAACTCGACGGATTGCCGCTCGCGCTGGAATTGGCGGCCGCTCGGTTACGGCTGTTTTCGCCCGCTGAGTTGCTCGAGCGGCTCGAACGTCCCTTGGCGCTTCTCACGACCGGTCATCGTGACGCGCCCGCGCGTCACCGCACGCTGCACTCCACGATTCAGTGGAGCGTGCAGTTGCTTTCTCCCGTCGCGCGCCGGGTGTTCGCACGACTCGCCGTCTTCGCGGGAAGCTTCACGCTCGAAGCGGCGGAAGAAGTGGGCGGCGCCGGGGAAGACGCGCTCGACGCGCTCACCTCGCTCGTAGAGGGAAGCCTCGTGCAAGTCGTGGCGCAAGGCGCCTCCACGCGCTTGCGGCTGCTCGAACCTCTGCGCGCCTTCGCTGGCGCCCTCCTCGACGAGGTGAACGAACGCGGGGCCACGGCCGAGCGGCACGCCGCCTACTACCTGCGGTCGTGCGAGACGTTGGAGCCGGACTTGCATGGGCCCGGCCAAGCGCGGGCGCTCGCGGTTCTCGAGTCGGAGGAAGGAAACGTTCGCGCGGCGCTCGCCTTCGCGGGGTCGCGCGGCCTCGGCGACGTGACGGCACGCTTTTGCGCCGCCCTTTGGTTTTACTGGTGGCTTCGGGCGCGACATCAAGAAAGCCGAAGGTACTTCGACGCGGCGCTGCAGGAATTGGACGAGTTGCCGTCGCTCGTGCGCGCCAGGTTGCTGCTCGCGGCGGGCAGCAACGACTATCTGCAAGGACAACTTCGCCAAGCCATGACTCGCTGCGAGGCTTGCCTGCACCTGCTCGACCACTTCGCGGCCGTCACCCCGGAGGAAGCGCGAACGGTGGAGCGCACGCGGACGGTGGCCTTGCTCGGCGTGGGCTTGTGCGCCCTCGACTTGGGTGAGGCGGCGCGCGCGCAACGCGACCTCGGCGAAGCGCGCACGCGCGCCCTCGCCTGGCGAGGATCGTCCGACGCGGTGGCGGCGGCGCAGGCGCTCGGTCGTCTCGCGCTCGCGCGCGGGGAGCGCGAGGCGGCCCGCGCCTGGTTCGAGGCGACCGTGCGCGAAGCGCGAGCCTTGGCGGTCGCCAACAGCGAAGCCTCCGGGTTGCAAGGGCTGGGGTTGTGCCACCTTCCCGACGCGCCCGCCTCGGCGTACGACGCCTTGACCCGCGCCTTGACGCTGGCGGAAAGCGTCGGGGACGCCCGGGTGGTCGCGTCGGCCTTCGAAGGGCTGGCGCTCGTGGGCCTCGTCGAGAAGCGCGGCGAGGAGGCGCTCGCGCTGTTCGGATCGGTGGAAGGTTGGCGAGACGCCCTCTCGCTTCGCCGAACGTCCGTCGAACACACCGCGTACGCGGCCTTTCTCGACGCGGCGCGCGCAACTTCGGCGGGCGCGTTCGACGCCGCTTGGCAAGCGGGCGCCCGCCTGTCTCCCGAAGACGCCTGGACGCGCTTGCGGGCCGCCTTGCGCCCGGATTCGAGCGACGGTGACCGGGCGCCGCCCTCGAACGCCGCCGAGAACGAGCGTCTCGAAGGCGAGCGCGATCTCCTCCTCGACCTCACGCCGCGAGAGCGCGAAGTGCTGGAGCTCGTGGCGCGCGGTCTCACGAACCGGCAAGTCGCGGCCGCGCTGCAGTTGAGCGTGCACACCGTGGCCGCGCATGTCCGCTCGGTCTTTTCGAAGCTCGACGTGCAAACGCGAACGGGCGCGGTTCGCGCCGCCATCGCGCGAGGTTGGCTCGGCGCCCCCCGGTGACGGGCTTGCAAAGTTCGCGTCGCCTACGCCAAGCCGAGGTCGAGCGCGACGCGCGTCGCGCTCGACCTCGTGGTCACGTTCAACTTCGAGAAGATGCCGCGGACGTGCGCGCTGATGGTGTGAGGACTCGTGCCGAGCTCCGACGCGATCTGCTTGTTCGTGAGGCCTCGCGCGATGGCGCGCAACACTTCCAGTTCGCGTGGCGTGAGCGAGAACACCCCTCCCTCCTCGCTTCCCGAAGAAGGCTTGGAGGCGTCGGTCGTTGCACCTTGCACCGAAACGACCGACGTCTCGGCCTCGACTTCGCGGGCGTACTCGAACATCTCGCGCGGCGAGAGTCGAGCGCCCTCCTCGAACGCCCCCGCGAACGCGCCGGCGAGCAGGGTGCGGGCCGTCTCTTGGTGGGGCGCGTACAAGAAGCGCTCCGTCGGCGCCACGGGAACGCCGAAGCGTGAACGAAGCCGATCCGCCGCGCCCCACAAGTGCGCGGCGCGCGTCATGTCACCGTCGATCGTGGCGGTGACCGCCAGCCCTTCGAGGAAATACGCGGCGAGCATCGGGTTGCCGATGGACCACACGACGTCCAGCCCGCTCAGCAGCGACGCGCGCGCGCCCGCGAGGTCGCCCGTCATGAGGATCGCCAAGCCGAGGGCGTGCTGCGCGAAGACCGCGTACGCCACGTCGCCGACATCGTGGAATTGACGCGCCGCTTCCCGCAAGGGTTCGAGGGCTTCTCGCGGTCGTTGCTGCTCGACGAGCAACCGACCGCGGCTGGACTGCGCGAGTCCTTGCAAAAAGCGGTCTTCAAGCGAGCGGGCGAGGTGCGACGCGCGGCGAAACTGCTCGTCCGCCTCGTCGTAGCGGCGCTCGTCCATCGCGGCGAGTCCCGCGCCAATGGTGCTCCACGTTTCGCCGCGCGCGTCTCCCACCTCGCGAAAGAGCGGCAAGGTGGCGCGACTGACTTCGGCGGCGTACGCGAAGTCACCTTGCATGTAAGCCAAGCGACCCGCCGCCCACGAAGCCCACGCGTAGTCGGCCGTCGACAAGTCGTCTTCTCGGCCGAGCACTTCGCTCATGAAGCGTCGTCCCTCGTCGTGAAAGCCGCGTTTCGTCCACGCGTACCACAAGCCGTGCCCGATGCGCGCGGCCGTCGTCGTGTCGCCGACGTCGAGCGCGAAGCGCAGGGCCGCGTGGAAGTTGGGCTGATCCTCGTCGAACAGAAGCGGCCAACGCTTCTGTCCCTCCTCGAACAAGTCGGTGTTCACGGCCCGCGCCAAGTCCTGGAAATACGACGCGTGCCGCCGCCGCACGTCGCGCTCCTCGCCGCTTTCGCGCAACTTTTCCGCCGCGTACTCACGAATGGTCTCCAGCAGCACGAAGCGCTCCTCGCGGTTCGCGCGTGTCACGAGGCTGTGCTCGACGAGCGCTTCGAGCAACGGCAGCGGCTCGTCGTCGGCTCGCACGACCGCTTCCATCGCCGAGACGTCGAAGGTGCCGACGAAGACGGACAAGTGCCGCAAGGCGCGCTGCTCGGCGGGCCGAAGAAGGTCGTAGCTCCAATCGAGAGTCGCGCGCAGCGTTCGCTGACGGTCCGGAAGGTCGCGCGGCCCTTGCGTGAGAAGCGACAAGCGGGTCGCGCCGCCGTCGAGGCGTTCGAGCAGACCGCGCGGTGAGAACAGGCGAACGCGGGCCGCCGCGAGTTCGAGCGCCAGCGGCAAGCCGTCGAGGCGGTGGCAAAGCGTGGCGATCACCTGCGCGTTCGCGTCCACGTCCAAAAGCTGCCCGTTGGCCGCCGCACGCTGCACGAACAGGCGCGTCGCGGGCGCCTCGAAAATCGCTTGCTTGGTGACCGACGGGTTCGGCAGCGTGAGAGAGGGCAGCCTCAGGGGCGCGAGCGGATACTCGTGCTCGGCCGCGATCCTCAACGGCGCTCGGCTCGTCACGAGCACTTTCGACGAGCCGCCGGCTTCCAGCAACGAGGTGATCGTCGTGGACGCGGCGAGCAGGTGCTCGAAGTTGTCGAGCACCAAGAGCAAGTCACGACTTTCCAGCGCGTCCACGAGCGCTTCGCGCGGTGACTTGGCCGGGTCGTGGGCGCCGAGCGCCCGGACGATCGAGGCTTCCAAGAGGCGTTCGTCGCGCACGGGCGCGAGTGCGACGAAGGTGATGCCGTCCCGAAACGCTCCGGTGACCTCCGCGTCTTGCGCGACGGCGAGCGCCAAGCGGGTCTTGCCGACGCCGCCCGGCCCGGTGATCGTGACGAGCGAAACGCCCGGGTCCGCCAAGAGCTTCGAAACCGCCTGCACGTCCGAAGCCCGTCCCAGCAAGGGCGTCATGCTCTTGAAGGACGGGCCGGTCGCCCGTTCGGCACGTTCCGACGGGATGATCTCGCTCATACGATGACTGTTTGTACCACATCGTTTCGCCGGTTTCACCGAGCGAAACCCGGCGGCCGAGCGTGAAGCGATCCAGGTGTTACGGGCGTGGCGCCCGCTGAAACGACCACGTGACGGTTCCTTGCACGGCGAGTCCGTTCGTGTCGGTCGTCGAGAAGGGAGCGCTTCCGGCGATGACGTCGTCCTTCCAAGCAAACGAGCCTTTCGTCGCCGGAACGAAGGCGGGCCAACCGCCCGACAGTTCGCTGGAAGCCGTCTCGTCGTAATTTTCCGCCGGATTGCAAGTCTCGGTGTAGGTGCCGTGCAAAGTCGAGGTGCCCGAACCCACGCCCATCGGTAAGTTCAGGGCGACTTCGTAGTGCCCGTCGGGATGACGAAACAAGTGGGCGGAGAGGCGAGCGTCCGTCATGGAGCCTCCGAGGCTTTTCTCCAACGAGGTGATCCACGTTCGCTTCGCGTCCGGGACGTCACAAAACGGATCGGCTTCCTCGCGGAAGCTGCTTTGGCTGCTGCTGTACGAGAACGTGCTCGTTCCGCTTCCCGTGAACGAGGTGACGCCCTGAGGCGTGGAATCCGGCAGGATGCGAAGCTCGGACGTGGAGTCGAGAAAGCCCGTGAGCGACGAAAGCTGCTGCGAGACCGTCGTGTCTCCGACTTTGCCGCCGCTGCTCGCGGTGTACGAAACCGTGCCCGTCCAGACGCATGGCCGGGCCGTCTCGGAATCGATGGAATCTGCCGCGCCGCTTCCGACAAGCAGTTCCAACAAGCGCTTGATCGCCACGACGGCCTTGACCTGCTCCCAATTTCCGGCGTCGAAGCACGGCCCGATAACTTCCTCGAAGCACGTTTGCGCGACGCCGCGCGCGTACGTCGTCAATGGAAGAGGCAGTTCGTTGTCCAAGCCGAGCAGCGCAAGTTGGCGAGCGAAGCTCAACCCCTCCATGAGAGTCGCGTTGCCGTCCTCGCAACTCGCGGGCGGCGTGGTCAGCTTGCTCAGCATCGCCGGATAGCGAGCTTTCAAAGCTTCCACGATCTGCTGGAGAGCTTGTTGACGCTGCTCGGAGGGCGTCTCGGCGTTACGCAGCACGCTCGTCGGGGGTTGCAACGCCTGCTCCCACGCGTCCTCCGCGCCGCCCGCTTGCCGCTGCGCCTGCGCGCTCACTTCCTGTGGCGTGCCCGACGACACCGCGTACCCGCTGAAGTGCATCAAGTCGAACACCAAGCCTGCCCCTTCGAGCGACAACGGGTACAAGTGAGCGTCACGTCCCGCTCCGTGGTACGCCACGCTCACCGGCGTCGAAGGTGCCGAGCCCACCGGCGTGATCGTCAAGGACGCCGATCGCAAGAAGCGCAATCCGTCCGGCTCCAACTGCACGCCCGCGAAAAACCCCCCCGAGAAGGGGAGGTTCTCCAAGCCCGTCAGCGGCGTCATCGTGACCTGCACGTCCTGTGCGAGCGCGCCGGGTGGCACCAGCAGGTCGAACCGTGTGCCGTCCGCGCCCGTCACGTGCACGCTTCCTCCGCCCGCCGACGTCACGAGCGCGCTCACCGCGCTCGCCGCGTCGGGCCGCGGCGTCACACTCAACGCGCCCGCCGTTCCACTGCCTTCTCCGCCCGTGGACGTCGCGGCGACGTGCACGACTTGCCGCGCTTCGTTGCCGCTCGCGTCGCTCGCCACGACCGTCAGGGTGTGCGCCCTCGTGTCCGGCAAGTTCCACGTGAAGTGCCAGGCGTTCGTGACGTGCCCCGCTCCGTCCACGTCGAAGGTCACGCGCGGCGTGCCCGACGCGGTGGTGCTGCCGATCAGCACGGGTCCGTCGTACACGTCGAGGCCTTGCAAGCCCACGTTGTCGCTTGCCGCGCCGCTCAGGGTGAGCAGACCGGCGGTCGAATCGGGAGCGTCGGCGGTCAGGCTGGGCGGCGTGAAGTCGACGCGCACGCCGCTCGTCGCGGCGAACGGCAGCGACAACGACGCGGGCACGGTCGTAATCGTGGCAGTCTCGTCACCGTCGGCGCGCCACGCGGTGACGACGGCGTTCAATGTGAACGTGGGGGCGGCGGGATGGGCGGCGGCTTGAACGCGCGCGCCGAGATTGCTTTTGCCGAGAATGCTCCCCAAGGCGGCGTCGAGGGTGAAGTCGGCGGTGAAGTCCGAGAGGGGCACGGCGTAGCGGCGACCGTTGTCGTCGGGCGTGCGGACGGTGAGGAGGGCGTCGAAAGTCTGGCCGGGTTGCACGGCGTTCATGGGCAGGGCAGGCGTGAGGGTGACGGCGTCGAGATCGGTGAGGGTCTTGACGGTGAGCGTGAGGTTGGCGCCGGGCGTGACTTGCTGATCGGGCTGCCGTCCGAAGGCGAGGAAGGGGCGGGTGGGATCTTGGCCGAGTCCGGCGCTTTGGAAGGTGTAGGTGCCGGGTAGAAGGGCGAGTTGCATGCTGGGCTGGGTATCGGTGAGGGTGAGGACGTCGTGGGTGCCCGCCGGGTCTTGATGGTGGGCGTCGTCGAAGTGGACGAGGACGCCGTCGGGGGTATAGACGCGGACGTGCAGGGTGTGGACGGCGTTGGTGCCGGTGGACGTGGTGGGAAGGGCTTGAGGGCGAATGGCGTGGGACGTAGGGGCGTGCAAGGTGAAGGGGACGAGCGAACTGGTGGGCGTCGAGGCAGGCGTGGTGGTGCAGGCGCCGAGCGTGAGCGCTCCGAGAGAGGCCAGGGAGAGAAACCGAAGCGAAACTTGTGTCATACCTTCACTTCCTTTGATGTCGAGGAGCCGTGACGAAAGCCTTCCGAGCACCTCGGCGTCACTGCCCGAGGTGCTCGAAAGGTACGTCGTGCCCCACCTGCGGGGCATCGTTCGTTTCGGGGAGGCGGGGGCTCCGCTTCGACTACTTAAAATCTGCGATGCCGCTTTTTCGCGCGGCGCGTACCGTGGACTCGCCGAGGAGAGGCCGTGACGAAGCGGCTCCTTGGACGGAGGTCGGTATGTCCCGTATGAATTCAAGCTCGGGCCGCAAGCTCTTGTTTTCGTTGGCGTTGTTGTTCGGCGTGTCCACGGCCGCTCAGGCCGCCGCGCCGTCGTGGGGAGCGGGCGTGAAAGTCAGCGCGTGGTTCGCGGGATCGGGCGGCTTGAGCGCGCCCTACGATTCCGTGACCGGACGCGTCGGCATCCCGAACGGAGCCGGTTTGCTGTACCAGTTCGCGTCGAACGGCACGTACGTCAAGATGTTCCAGAGCTATCACAGCAATTACGGATGTACGAACGGCTTCACGGCGACGGAGTGGGGAACGTTCGAATCGGACGAGTCGACGCTCGTGACGTACCCGTCGGGCGGAGAGATGAAGGTCGTGGACACGTGCGCGCCGAGCTTGAATTCGTTCAAGCCCCTCACGGACTTGCAAGTCGAGCAGTTCTCGTACGCCTTTTCCGACTCGGCGTTGACGATGAAGAGATCGGACGGCATGACGGTCACGCTGCGTCCCGTGTCTTGAAGCTTCTTCGGAGCGCGGTCGTCAAAAGGCGACCGCGCGACATTACGGCGCCTCACGACGAGTTAAACTAGTTGATAGCCCGCTTCAGGACCGCGTGACGTTCGCCGCTTCCCGTCGCAGTCGACGCCAAGGAGGCGCGCTTGACTCAAGCCACGTTCTTCCCCCATCGCTCCTCGTCGAGTTCGCCGAGGAGCCCTTGAACTTTGCCTCCGAGGAGCCCGAGCCGGACCTTCGCGCGTGGCCGACGTCGTCGAGACGTAATGTGCCCAGGGCCCAGTCGAGCGGCGAGCGAGGATCCTCCGGCCTGTTCTTTGCGGCATCGTCGAACCACCGATTTCCACTGCTTTCATTTTCCATTCCGCGGCGTCGTGATCGACCCGCACGAGGTGACATGATCATCGAAGCTCATCAAGTTCAGCGACACTCGGTCGAAACCGGGAAAGACGTGTTCACGATCGCGCCGGGCGTGAGCGCCCGATTCGACGACATCGTGCAGTACGGTGGCCGCAGCTACCGTGTGGTGCGCCTGCAACGCGTGACCGAGGGTGGCGCTTCCGTGGTGTTCGCCACGTACAAGGGCAAATTGTGAGCGCGCTTCGCGTCTTGGAGCGCGCGGTGCAGTGCACGTGGCGTCCGGGAAGCATGACGCACGTGCGCTTGGCGTACGGCGGCGAAACGGCCGAGGTGCCGTTCGAGCGCGTCGTTCGCTTGTTCGGGCGCGTGGCGCTCGACGCGATGTACTTGCGGGGCCGCTTCTCGTGGCACGCCACCTCGGGCTTCGCGCTTGGAGACGTGTGAGCGCCTGGCCGAGCGTGCGGCACGACGACGTGGAAGCCGCGCGTCGTCTCGTGCTGGACACCCTGGGCATGCGCGACTCGTGGCCCGAAGAGCAACTCGTGGACGTGACGGGATTGTCGCCGAAGCGATTTCAAACGGTGATCACGCTGCTGCTGTCCGAGGGATTGGTGCACCGTCAGCCTCCCCTGTCTCCGGAGCGGCCGTACACGGCGTACCACGTGTCTTCTTCGCACGTCGCGAGCGTCTTGTCCGACGACGAGATCGCCGACTTGCCGAGCGAGGCGCTCGCGGTTCTCGCGCACCTCGCTCAGCGTGCCGACACGGCGCGGCGCATCTCTTCGAAGTTGTCGTTGTCGCTGGACGAGACGGGCCGCGTCTTGGCGTTGCTGCAACGGCATCACCTCGTGACGTGTCGGTACGTGGGCTTGCTGTCGATCTACCACCGCGCTTCCTGAGCGCGTGACGGCCAAGAGCGAGCGGGAACCTTGTGGTTCCCGCTCGCTCTCGTCAGAACGTGGTCGCGGCGTCGCGTCGGGCGATCAAGCCAAGCGAATCGTTGCTCGCGCGACGCCCGCTCGCGTCGAGACAGCCTTGACGCTGACGTCCTTGCCAAGGGGCGCGCGCACCACCCATTGCACCAGAGTCTCTTGATTGGTCGAGCCGCCCGCGCCCGCGAAGAGCAGCGCGCCACCGCTGCGTCCCTCCAAGTGCCCGACGTCGCGCGCGAGTTCGCCGCTTTCGAGCGTCGCGCCGTCGGGCAGTTCGAGCGTCACGCGGATCGGTGGAACG
Organism: Deinococcus yavapaiensis KR-236; assembly: GCF_003217515.1. Lineage (NCBI taxonomy): Bacteria > Thermotogati > Deinococcota > Deinococci > Deinococcales > Deinococcaceae > Deinococcus > Deinococcus yavapaiensis. The sequence goes on from NZ_QJSX01000012.1 coordinate 99,683, forward strand.
ACGCCGCGCTCGCGCGCCTTGGCAGACGTGTACGTCGGGAGGTAGCCGAGGTTCTCGACGACGGCGGAAATTCGGAAGAGTCCGTCCTCGTCCGCGCCGCTCGCGAGACGCGCGGCCTCGAGCGTGCGAACGTGGAGCCTCGGCGATGTCTCGGCGTGATCGAGGGTGAAGAGGGTGTGCTTGCGGGCGATGTCGGGCAAGAAGGCGGCGGGCGCGTTTTGCCAAAAGCGCTTCGTGTCCCATCCGCCGATCTCGACGCGTCCGAGTTCCGGGTGATCGAAGGGCGTCCAGTCGTGAAAGCCGCCGAGGCCGTGCGCGTCGTTGAACGCGAGGATCTTGAGGTCGTCCTCCTCGGGGTGCTCGCGAAACCACCCGATGAAGTCGCGGCTTTTCACGCCCGCTTCGGACACGACGTCCCACAACTCGTTGGCGAACGCGAAGATGCCCAGCCCGTCGTACAACCAGTCGAAGAAGCCGCCCGAAAGCACCGTCTTGGGGTCGTACCGAAAGCCGTGGAAGACGCTCGTGTGCGGATAACCCGTGACGTCCGTGCCGCGCTGCCCGATGCGCTTGAAGACGTTCAAGTCGTGCGTCGGCAACGCGTCGTCGGGCTGCGACGAGGACGGGCGCAGGATCACGCCGCTGAAGGTGTGGTAGGACTGCACGCCGTTCACGTTCGGATGGGCTTTGAGGAAATCCGCGACGGCGCGCGTCTCGGGTTCGCTCAAGGGAAAGGTGCCCGCGCCGCGCTGCTGGCTTTCGGGCGCCCAACCTTGCGGAAAGTTACGGTTGAGGTCGAGGCCGTAGCGTGGCGGCGCGTCCGTCACGGTGTAGCCGTTGTAGCCGCGCAGGCGACCTTCGATGTAGCGGTGGTAGAAGGTCCCTTCGAGATCAAAGGGCTCGCGGGGACGCATCAGCCGCGGGTCGCGGTCGCTGATCTTCCAAGCACCCTTGGGGTCGGGCACGCGCATCTCCAAGATGAGGCCGTTGCCGTCGATGTCTTCGGGTGTCAAGCCGTCGCGTTCTTCGGCGTGCGGATACGGCGTCGTGTTGGAGCGCAACAGGCGCGGCGTCGTGAGGTACGCCTCGCTCCCGTCCGGACTGAGGCGCGGCGCGACGTACACGGCGAGACGATCGAGGACGCGCGTCGCTTGGGGATCTTGACCGTAACCGCGCGTCAGGTGGTCGATGGTGTAAAGGGCGGTCGCGCCGCCCGTGACTTCGCCCGCGTGGATGTTCGCGTCGATCCAGTAGCCGGGCTTTTCGAGGTCGGGTCCCGTGTCGAGGTTCGTGAGGGTCATGACCCACAACTCGCGTCCCTCTCGCGTCCGGCCCATACTCTCGAGTCGGGCGAGGCGCGGGTACTGAGCGACGACCTCGTGCAGGTACGTCGTGAGTTCGTCGTAGGTGTGGAAGTGGTCGAGGTCCAAGTGCGGCACGTGCCCTCCAGGATGAATTGAAGTCGGGGCAGTATACCGTGCGCGGCGAACTTGACCGAGGCGCTTGGAGGCGAAGTGGAGGGAAGGGTCCGCCTCGACGCGCTCGTGGTTGTCGGCGCGAGCGGTGCGGAGGCGAACGGCGTTCGCGAGTCTCTTCTCCGCCTTCCTTCGAGCCCGGCCTCCTGTTGGTGTGGGTGTTTCGCGCCTCGTCGGTGAGCGCGTCGAGCGGCGGAAAATGCGAAGTCGATTCTTCAAAACTTTTGAGGAATCCCGTAAGGTGAAGTGATTCCTTCAGGAGGCCTCATGCCCGATCGGTTCACCGCCCCCTTCTTCGTTCGCCACCTCGATCGCCGCGCGCCCGGGAACCGTTGACATGGCTTGGTACTCGTCGACCGACAACCCCGTGAATCGACCGCCTCTGCCGCCTTCTTGGCCCGAATCCGTGGCCCGCGGCGTCGAGGCGCTCGATGTGATCGCGCGCACGCTCCTCGACGACGTCGAACGGCTCGGGCGACCGTGCGTCGTCGCTCTCGACGGGTACAAAGGCACCGACTTCGACTTTCCGGTGCGTGAACTCACCCGGGTCATCGAAGCGACCGGCGTGTCCGTCGTCGCCTTGGACGTCACGGGCGTCTACCGTTCCCCGGAGGCGCTCGACGCCTTGATCGCGCCGTTCCTGACCGACGACCCCAGCTTCGGCCGCGTCTTCCCCGGCGACTTGGCCGACTTGACTGACGCCCACGCGGTCGAACGCACGACCGCGTACTTGCGTGGAGTGCGCGCCGACGTCGGGCGCCGCAGAATCGTCGTGTGCTTCGGAATCGGCGCGGCCCTGCCCGCGTGGCGAGATGAGCTCGACCGCGTGGCGTACCTCGACCTCACCCGCGAAGAGCTCATCGTTCGAGACGAGCGCGGCGAGACCCGGCCGATCGGACGCAACACGCCCGGCTCGACGTTTTGGAAGCGAAGCTACTACGTCGAGTATCCGGCGCTGAATCGCCACAAGAAGCGGGTGCTGAGCGCCTTCGACTGGTATCTCGACGCTTGCCGCGCCCACGACCCCCTCCTGGTGCCCGCCGAAGCGTATCGCTCGCTCATGACGGCGTTGACGGGCATGCCCTTCGTCTGCAAGGTGTTCTACATGCCGGGCACCTTCGGCGGCACGGAGTTCGGGCCGCGCTTCGGTGTGAACGGCTTGCCGAACACCAGCTGGGATTACGAGATCAGCGTCGGCGACTCGCACCTGCTCGTGGCGGCGGGCGACGAGGTGCTGCAGCTTCCCTTCCACAACGTGCTGTACGCCGAGCCGCTTCGCCTCGTGGGAGCGTACTCGCACGAGACGTACCCCGACCACTTTCCGCTGGCCGTCTACATGCAAGACGGGTACTTTCCCCCGGAAAGCGACGCGGACTTCAAGCGGACGCACATGCCGCACCATCTGCATCCTGACACCGCGTATTGCCGAGAGCACTTCCACGAGCCGCTCGGACGCTACGAGACGTACTACATCGTGCGCGCCGATCCGGGCGCGGTCACCATGCACGGCTTTCGTGACGAAGCCGACATCGAGCAGTACGTGCGCGAAGTCGTGCGGTCCGCCGAGACGGGAGAGGAGTTCGATTGGCGCCGCTTCGTGTACGAACACCCGAGTTCGACCGGAGAGTTGCATCAATTGCCGCCCGGCACGGTGCACGGCACGGGCGGGCGGCAAATCATCTTGGAGATCGACACGAATCCCAGCCGCGAAAGCACCGAGTACTCGTTCTACCTCTACGATTACGTGCGCCCGAACTTCAACTACCGCGCCAACGACATGACGGGCCCGCCCGCGAAGTTGCAGCTTCGCCACGGCTTGGCGACGCTGCGGCGCAACCGAAAGCAGGACGTCATGAGGGCGTTGCGCGCTCCACCGAGCGTCGTGCGCGAAGGAGAAGGGTGGCGCGAGGTGTCCTTTCCGATGTACTCGAGCATGCCGTACCAAGTGAACCGCTTCGAGTTCACGCGGCAAATCGAGGATCGCACGAACGACTTCTTCCATTGCCTGGCCCTCACGAAAGGAACGCGCGTGCGAATACGCTCGAAGCCCGACGCCACGCGAAGCTTCACGCTGGAGTTTTGCGACAACGTCGTGGTTCCGGCTGCGTTCGGCGAGTACGTGTGCGAGAACCTCGCGGACGGCGAGTGCGAGGTCGTCAAAGCCTTTCTGCGAACGGACTTTCACGAGCCGCCGCCCGAGGAGGACTGGTAAGCAGCGAGCATCTTCCCGCTTTGGTAATCGTTTTCAGGCTTTTACACTTTGACAAAAGTAATTTTCAGGCTTAAGCTTCGATCACGACCGAAGCCGCACGTTCCCACGGCGTCCACGAGGTTCCCTTGACGACCGAACCGACTTTGCCAAGCCTGCCCAACGGCGCCATGGGACGCCTCAAAGCCCAGCGCGACTTTTTGTCGCCGAGCCTTCGGCGCGTCGCCGACCACATCCTCGTCGACGCCGACAAGGTCATTTACCAGACCATCACCGAACTCGCCGCCAACGCGGGCGTCGGTGAGGCGACCATCACCCGCTTGTGCCGAAAAATCGGCTTCGCGGGCTTCCACGCCTTCAAAATCGCCCTCACGACCGACGTCGCGCACGCCACGCCGCGAGACGCGCCGAGCGGTGACGGCATTCTCGACCTCGCCACGAGCGCCGTGCGGCACGCGACGCTCGCGCTGGAGGAAACGCGGCGTATCCTCAACTTCGAAGTGCTCGAACGCGTCGTCGACGCCATCGTGCGGGCGCCACGCGTCGACGTCACCGGGCAAGGCAACAGCGCCTTCGCCGCGCAGTTCTTCGCGCACAAACTCATGCGTCTCGGCATCGCGGCGGTCGCCCACCCCGATCCGCACATCGCCGTCGTCAGCGCCGCCACCTTGCCGCCGAGCGGCGTCCTGATCGGCATGACTCGCTCGGGCAGCACGATCGACACCATCCAAACCCTCAAGGTCGCCGCTCGAAGCGGCGTCTACACCGTCGCCATCACGAACCGCGCCAGCTCACCCGTCACGCAGCACGCCGCCGACATCCTCTACACCGTCAGCCCCGAGGGACCGCTCGCCGGAGGCGCCTTGTCGAGCATCGGCAGCCAACTGCTCGTCGTGGAAGTGCTGTACCTCTCCGTCGCCGCCCGCACGACGGGCGCCCACGACGCCATTCGCAAGACGGCCGAGTCCATCGCCGAAAAGAAGTACTGAGCCTCCCGACCTCGACCAAGCTCGAAAGGAGCCCGCATGTCAAACCCCGATCCTTGGATGCTGCGAGAAGCCCGCGAGATTCCCGACGTGACCGCTCGACAGCTCGAACGGCAAGAAGCGGTGATTCAGCGCCTCGCCGACATCGTGCGCGAGCGGTCGCCGCGGTTCGTCGTGACGATCGCGCGAGGCGCGAGCGACCACGCGGCGACCTTTCTCAAGTACTCCATCGAGACGCACCTCGGACTTCCCGTGTCGGCCGCCGCGCCGTCCGTGACGACCGTGTACCGCCGCGCCTTGAAGCTCGACGGCGCCCTCGTGATCGCCGTGTCTCAATCGGGCGCTTCGCCGGACGTCGTGGAACCCTTACAAGCCGCGCGTCACGCGGGCGCGACGACCCTCGCGATCGTCAACGTCGAGGACTCGCCGCTCGCGCGGGCCGCCGAGTTCGTCTTGCCGATGTACGCCGCCGAGGAGCGCGCGGTGACGGCGACGAAAAGTTACGTCGCGAGCCTCACGGCGGGCTTGAACTTGCTGTCGCACCTTCAACCCGACGCGTCGCTGCGCGGCGCCTTGACGCGCCTGCCGGACGTGTTGCGCGACGCCCTCGCCCTCGAAGAGCACGCCCGCGACCGCGCCGAACGCTACCGATTCGCGACCTCCATGATGATCCTCGCGCGCGGCCTGCACTTCGGCGTGGCCCTCGAAAGCGCGCTGAAGCTCAAGGAGACGAGCGGCGTGCTCGCCGAAGCCTACTCCAGCGCGGAGTTCGCCCACGGCCCCACGCGGGTCATCGAGGCGGGCTTTCCCGTCGTCGCCTTTCAATCGCGCGACGCCGCCGCGCCCCTCACGCTCGCCGCGTACGAGCAATTGATCGAGAAGGGCGCCGAACTCCTGCTGATCGGCGACGACGTGCCCTTGCCGAGCCCCGTGCGCCTCGTCACCCCGCCGAGCGGTCATCCGCTCACCGATCCGTTGGCGTCGGTGCTGGCCTTGTACTTCTTCGCGGCGCACCTCGCGCTCGCCCGAGGCCTCGACCCCGACTCGCCGCCCTCGCTGCAGAAAGTCACGCTGACGAGATGACCGACGTCGCCCAGCTCACCCGCTTGCTCGTCGCCGACTTGCCCGGCCCGACGCTCGACGACACTTGGCGACGCCACTTCGAAACGCACCGCTTCGGCGGCGTGTGCCTGTTCCGGCGCAACATCGCGTCGCCCGCACAACTTCACCGCCTCGTGACCGACATCCGCGAAGTGCTCGGCGAGGACGCCTTGATCGCGGTCGATCAGGAAGGCGGCGCGGTCCTGCGTCTCCTCGAAGGGCCTCTCGTGCCCGCCGCGATGGCGATCGGCGCGGTCGGCGACGACGCCCTCAGCTTCGAGCTCGGCGCGGTCGCCGCGCGCGGCTTGCTCGCGTACGGCATCAATTGGAACTACGCGCCCGTCCTCGACGTGAACAACAACCCGCTCAACCCCGTCATCGGCGAGCGGTCCTTCGGCGAGGACCCGGCGGCCGTCGCGCGCCTCGGCGTGGCGTGGGCGCTCGGATCGGAGTCGGCGGGCGTGCTGAGCGCCGTGAAGCACTTCCCGGGGCACGGTGACACGAGCGTCGACAGCCACCTCGATCTGCCCGTCGTGCGCAAGAGCGCCGCCGAACTCGAAGCGTGCGAGTGGCGACCGTTTCGCGAGGCGGTTCGCTCGAACGTCGGCTCGTTCATGACGGCGCACATCCTCTACCCGGACCTCGATCCCGAACACCCCGCGACGCTGTCACCGACGATCCTCACGCGCTTGCTGCGCGACGAGTGGAAATACGACGGCCTCGTCGTGACGGACGCGACGGACATGCGCGCCATCGCCGAGCGTCACCCGAACGGCGAAGGCGCCGCCCTCGCCCTCGTCGCCGGGGCGGACATGGTCCTCGCGTGCACGCACGGCGACCTCGACGCGCAAGTGCGGCAAGTGGACGCCGTGCACCGCGCCGCGCGAGACGGCCGCTTGACGCCCGAGCGTACGGCGAGCGCCTTGCGCCGCGTGCGAGCAGCGACGGCGCGCTTTCCGGGCACGCCCAAACCGTACGACGCCGAACGGCGAATTCGCGACGAGGCCCTCGCGAGCGAGGCGGCACGGCGCGCGATCACGGCGGTAGGTTCCGTGAAGGGCCCTCGACCGGACGACCGCGTCCTGCTGGTCGTTCCCGGCGAATCGGGCGTCGGGGGACCGTACGGCGACAGCCTGCGCGGCACCGACCTCGCCGATACGTTGCGCGTCGCCTTTCCGCGCCTCCAAACCGTCCTGTACGACGCCGAGCGGCCCGAGGCGGCGCACGAGGACATAAGGCGGGCCGAGTGCGACTTCACGCTGTTCGCGACGACGTCACGCTGGAAATTGAGCGACGCCGAGCTCACCCTCGCCAAGCTCACGGCTTCGCTCGGCGTGCCCACCTTGCACCTCGCGCTGTGGAATCCGTACCACGTCGCGGTCCTGCCCCTTCCGGCGCTCGTCACGTACGGCTTTCGCGACAACGCCCTCGTCGCCTTGCGAAACGTGCTGCTCGGTACGCCCGCCTCGGGCCGCCTGCCCGTCACCCTCCCGGCGACGCCCAGCCCCGCGCGATGAACGAAACGGCCGCGGGCGCAGGAGAAGCGCGCCGCTTCCGAACTTCCCGACCTCGATCGACGTGCTCGCCTGGCACGAAGCCAATCACGAAGCCGATCACTCGGCCGGGCGGCACACGTCGCTCACGGCGGCGCCCGTGACGCGCACGACTTCTCGAGGCGTCAAGCGCAGCAACCACTCGGCGCTTCCTCCTCCTCCGACGAGTTCGTCTCGGTCGAGCAGCGAGGCGTCCAGCACCACCCGCAAGCCCGCCGGATGTCCGACGGGCGGCACGCCCCCGGCAGGGTAGCCCGTCGCTTCGAGCACCTGCGAAGCCGAACCCAACTTCAACTTCGAGGCGCCCACGAAGCGCGCGACCTTCTCGACGTCCACGCGGCGGTCGCCGGGCGCGATCACGAGGACGCTCGCGCCGTCGTTCGTCACGAGCAGCACCGACTTCACGATGCGGTCGACCGACACGCCGAGCGCCCGCGCCGCCTCCGAGACGGTCGGCGTCGGTACGCCCGGCTTGACGAGGGTGCCCGCCACGCCGTGATCGAGCAGGAAGGCGGCGAGGCGATCCACGGCGGTGTCGCTCGGTGTCACTCGCCTTGCACCTCGCGCATGAGACGCCACAACGCCTCGGAGGTGATCGGCAACTCCGTGACGCGAACGCCGACCGCGTCACGCACGGCGTTCGCGACGGCCGCCGCTCCACCCGTGATGGGCGGCTCGCCGACGATGCGCGCCCCGAACGGTCCGTGCTCCGACGGACGCTCCACCATCACCGCTTCCAGCGGCGGCAAGTCCGCCGCTCTCGGAAAGACGTAGCCCAAGAAGTTCGGGTTGGCGGGCGCGCCACTTTCGAAGTGCAACCCCTCGTACAACCCGATGCCGAGCGCCTGCGCGGTCCCGCCGTGCACTTGCCCTTCCACGAGCAGCGGATTGAGCGCGAAGCCGACGTCTTGAATCGTCACGGCATCGAGCGGCGTGACGACGCCGGTATCCGGATCGACGCGAACACGCACGAGGTGCGCCGTGAATCCCGGCGCGCCGCCCTTGAGAGACGCGCGTCCCTCGGCCACGACGGGTCCCGGACCGCCCGGCATGCGCTCGCCGAGCCGCGCGAGCTGCCCGAAGGTCACCTCACGCGACGGCACGCCCTTCACGCGCGCGCGCCCTTCGACGAGTTCGACGTCGTCACGGTGTGCCTCGAGGTGAGCGGCGGCGAGATCGCGCAGTTGCTCGCGCACCTGCCGACTCGCGTCGAGCACGGCGCCGCCGAGGCTGATCGTGACTTGCGAGCCGCCCGAGTTCGGCGCGTACGGACCGCTATCGGTCGTGCCCTGCACGATCTCGATGTTGTCGGGGTCGAGGCCGAGCGTCTCTGCGACGATCAACACCATAGAGCTGTGCACCCCGCTGATATCGACGCTGCCGACGTGCAAACGCACCGTGCCGTCCGAATCGACGCGGCACACCGCTCCCGCGGGCGAGAAGCCGCCCGGCCACCCGCCCACGGCGAGCCCCACGCCTTCGTTCGGCACGTCGCCGCGCGCTTGCCACAAGGGATGCTCACGCGCCCGCTCCAAGCAAGCCTTGAGGCCGATGTCGGGCCAAGGCCGTCCCGTCCCCGTGAGGTCGCCGCCCTCGACGGCGTTCATCAAGCGAAACTCCAACGGATCGATTTCCAGGGCGCGCGCGAGCTCGTCCACGCTCGACTCGAGCGCGAACAGGGCTTGCGGCACGCCCGGCGCGCGGTATGCTCCGACGGGCGCACGGTTCGTGAGAAGCTCCACCGTCTCGACACGCACGTGCTCGCAGCGGTACATTCCGCCCGCGATCGTCGCGATGATGCCCGCGTGCCCCATGCGGAACACGCCGTTCTCGATGGTGGCCCGCACGTCGAGTCCCACGATGCGCCCACGCTCGTCCGCGCCGATGCGCACGCGAATGCTCGTCTCGGGCGTCGGCGTGGTCGTCAGCATGTCCTCGCTGCGCGTCAACACCAAACGCACGGGCCGCGCGAGGTGCAGCGCGACCGCCGTGACGAGCGAGTCGAGAATGCCGTACTTCGCGCCGAATCCGCCGCCGACCGTCATCGGAACGACGTGCACGTCACGCTCGCGAAGTCCCAGGGCGTTCGCCACCTCGGACCGCACCGCGTACTGTCCTTGCGTGCTCGTGTAGACCGTCACTTCGCCCGCCCGCACGCCGGGTTGCGCGACGACCGCGTGCGGCTCCAAGTACGCCTGGTGCACGCGCGCGTTGAGGTACGTGCGGTCGATCACGACGCGCGCTCCTTGCAGGGCGGCGTCCACGTCGCCTCTTTGGAACACGCGGCGCTCGTCGACGTTCGAGGGCGCCGCCGCCTGCGCGGTCGACGCCTCGGCGCCGTGCAGACTCGCTTGGCTCGTGCTCGCGCTCGGCGTGCCGTGCGGCCAGACGTGCGTCTCGTCCGCTTCGGCCTGCGCCGCGTCATCGACGCTGTCGAGCGCCTCGTAGTCCACGTCGAGCAGACTCGCGCCGTCCGATGCCGCCGCCTCCGTGTTTGCCACGACGACCGCCACGGGTTGTCCCGCGAAGACGACTTCACCTTCGGCGAGCAGCAAGCTCGGCCGAGAATAGGCGACGTGCCCGCCGTTCAACTCACGTCCCGTCAAAACGGCGACGACGCCGGACACCCCCAGGGCTGCTTCCACGTCGATGCCTCGAATGCGCGCGTGCGGGTAAGGAGACAGGACGACACGGGCGTGCAGCAAGCCCGGCAACGTCAAGTCGGCGGTGTAGCGAGCTTGGCCCGTTATCTTCTCGGGCCCTTCGATCAATTTGCGGCGTTTGCCGAGATGGGTCGTGCCGGTCACGTGAACCTCCTCAAGTTGGGTGCTTCCGAATCTTACAGGTTAGTCCGCCACAAGAAGCAAAGTCGGTCGTTCGAACGACCGCGCGACCCGAGCGCGCAGCTGGGAAAGCGCCGCGCTGAGCGGTCCGCCGAGTTCCACGGACGCAAGCGGCTCGAAGTGGTACCGGAATCGACGGCCTCGGTCCTTGCCCTTCCCGGTGACAAAGTGCTCGAAGGCGCCGCGAACCTCGTTCGGCACCACGCCCAGGTACACATGCCACCGCCGAGGTTTCGCCCGCTCGGAACGCCTGACTTGGACTTGACAGTCGTTTCGGTCATGGCCAGTCGAAGTGGAGCGCGGCGCTTCGACCCGTCCTCGGCGCGTTTTCGCCGCCTCCACGACCCGTTCGCGGCAAGGAAAATAAAAAAGCGGCTTTTCGCCGCTGATAAAAATAGGATACCGCCAGACTCTCTATTCGTCAAGGTATGCAGGCGGCTCTTCAAATCACGCCGCAGCGGAAGGGAATCGGGATGGGACCGCAGCAGCACACGCCGCGAGCGCGAAAGCCGTCTTGCGTGACGCCTCGACTGCCCAGAAGGTCGTAAGCGTCACGGCAGGCGGCGAAACGCTCGAGGACGCTCGGCCATCCTTCGACGAGACCGTGCGTCTCCACGAGGCGCAGCACCGCCGCCGAGCAAGACTCGCCGCCGAAGTACGCGGCGTGCGCGCACCGAAATCCCTTCCAAGGAGACAAGCGCCGCCGATAGACTCGGATGCCCGACACGACGAGTCGCGTCGCCACGTTCGCTGTTCGTTCGATTGACGTCATGACTTCAAGCTCCCTGACCGATCATCTGCTCTTGACCTCCGTCGATGGTAAAGGTCGCGCCGTGAACGAAGTCCGCGTCCGGCGAGGCGAGGTACACGGCGAGCCGACCGATCTCCCACGGCAAGCCCGCCCGCTTCAGCGGGATGTTCTGCACTTGCCGCGCGTACTTTTGCGGATCGTCCTTCGCTTCCTGATTCATCGGCGTGAGAATCATTCCGGGAGCGATGTTGTTCACGTTGATGCGGTCGGGCGCGAGTTCCAACGCGAGCGTACGCGTGAGGTTACGCACCCCACCTTTCGCCGCGTCGTAGGCCGCCACGCCCTTCGAGGGAATCTCCTCGTGCACGGACGTCACGTTCACGATCTTGCCGCGCCCTCCCGACGCGCGCCGAAGGCGAATGAATTCCCGGCAGCAGTAGAACGGGCCGAACAAGTCGGCGCGGAGCGCGTCCTCCCACTCCTCGGGCGTCGTCTCGGCCACTTCCTTTCGAGGGCCGCTCGACGCGGCGTTGTTCACGAGCACGAACGGCGTGCCGAGCGATCCTTGCACTTCCTCGAACAGCTTCGTGACGCTCGCCGGGTCGCGCTGATCGAGATGAATCACGGCGGCGCGCCGTCCGAGCTTCTCGACTTCGCGGCGCGTGTGCTCGGCACCTTCCCGGTCCTTCAGGAACGTGATCGCCACGTCCGCTCCTTCGCGAGCGAACTCGATGGCAGTTCCCTGGCCGATGCCCGAGTCGGCCCCGGTCACGACGGCGACCACTCCTTCCAAGCGTCCCTTCGATCCGAAGTCTCGAGGTTCGGGCAATGGTGTCAAGTCCTGCTGCTGTCCCTCGGCCGTCATGGGGACATTGCACGCTCGGCGAGTGAAGGTCGACTCCGACTTCGGATGATCGTTCTTCATCTTCGAGGAGGACGCGGCGAACGACTCAGGCGTCCTCCCGAGTCAGCGAGCCGAACGTCCGATTGGTGTGGCGAGCTCAGGATGTCCCGCCTCGACGAGGGCCTTGTCGCGAATACGGCACGAATCGCACACCCCGCACGGTTCCTCGCCGCCCTGATAGCACGACCACGTCTCCACAATCGGCACGCCAAGTTCCAAGGCCGTCTTGACGATGTCCGTCTTCGTCATCAAGACGAGGGGCGCCACCAGCTTCGCGCCTCGACCTTCCAAGCCCGCCTTCGTCGCGAGGTCCGCGAGCTTCTGGAACGCCTCGAGGTACTCGGGGCGGCAGTCCGGGTAGCCGCTGTAATCCACCGCGTTGATGCCCAGGTAGATCGCGTCCGCGTCGATCGCCTCGGCGAGGCTCAATCCCACGGCGATGAAGACGGTGTTGCGTCCCGGCACGTACGTCTGTGGAATCACGCCTTCCTCCGTCCCTCCGGTGGGCACGTCAATGCGCTCGTCGGTGAGGGCGCTGCCACCCCACGAGCTGATGTTCACGTCCACGACCCGGTGCCGAGCGCCGAACAACCGGGCGATGCTCGCGGCGCGCTCGAGTTCGATCGTGTGACGTTGTCCGTAGCGAAAGGACAGGGCGGTGACGTCGTACCCGTCGCGCTTCGTGGCGATGGCGAGGGTGGTGCTGGAGTCCAGCCCACCGGACAGCAGGACGACGGCGCGTTTCGGTGCGGTCATGTTCAGTACCCCAATTCCACGTTCCCGCCGAGCGGGATGAGGCGCTTGTCGCTGTGCGCGTCGAGGTCGTCGGCGCGGTAGAGCTTGTGCATCTGGTACCCGGCTCGAAGGCGAGGATTCGCTTTCACGGCTTCGGTGATGGCGTTGAGCACCGCCGCGTCACGTTCGCGGGCTTTGCTCCACTCGGGGTGCAGCCAGATCACCGCGTCATCCCGCAACCCTTCGAGGGTGTCGAGGCCCGCCTTGATGTCGGAAACGTCGTGCACGATGATCTTCACCTCGTCCGCACGAGCGACCACCGAGCGCACGGGAAGCTGCCCGAAGGGTTTGGGCGAGAGCGTCACCCAATCGAGATCACCGCGAAGCTCGGCGATGCCGCTCGTCTCCAAGTGCACTCGGCGGCCGAGCGCGTGCAGTTCGCGCACGAGCTCGGTCAGGTCGAAGAGAATCGGCTCTCCACCGGTAACCACGACGACCGCCCCGGGAGGGCTGTCCTGCTCGACGCACCCCGCGATCTCCCGAGGCGCCATGAGCACCACGCCTTGCGGCCGGTAGTCTTTGTGCCACGTGCCCGCACTGTCACACCACGGGCAGGCTTGCGGGCAGCCGTAGAGGCGCACGAAGTACGCCGCGCGACCTAAATGCACGCCTTCGCCTTGCCAGGTGTAGAAGCGTTCGTAGACGGGTAACTTCATTCCCAGTACTCGCACGCGGAATCCGGCGTTTCCCACACCGTGACCTTGAGGCGAAGGTCGGCGCCGTCGTCTCCTTCGGGCAAGTCGAAGCGCACGCGGCGCATCGTCTCGTGGTGGATGAAGGCGGCGATGACTTCAGCGGTGGTGTCGTCGCCGAGGGCGGGCAGATCGTTGAGGTACGCGTGGTCGAGACCGCCCGCGTCAACGTCCTTCTTCGGCCACTTGAGGGTCTTGAAGTCGGCGACCATGATGTTGCGCTTGACGTGCGCGCTCGGTCTGAGGCGGTCCGATTGCAGTTCTATGCGCACGCGGTAGGTGTGGCCGTGCAAGCGACCGCAGGGACCGTCGTACCCGGTGATGGTGTGCGCGGAGTCGAACGTGAACTCCGTCGTTAACTTCCAAGGCACGTTTACTTCCCGGGCGCCGTGTACTTCGCCGTGACGACGGTGTTGATGCCGCCGCGCACGCCGTAGTCGGCGGTGACCGTCATGCTCAGCGGATCGAGGAGTTTCACGAGGTCGGCGAGGACGCGGCGCGTGGCGTGCTCGTGGTAGATGCCGACGAAACGGTAGCTCGTGAGGTAGTACTTCAAGCTCTTGAGCTCCACGCACTTGTCGCGCGGCACGTAGCGAATCTCGAGCTTGCCGAAGTCGGGCAGACCGCTCCACGGGCAGACGGGGCTGAACTCGTCGGTGGCGATGACGATCTCGATGGGTTCGCCGGGGTAGGGCGAGAGGTCGTCTTCGCGGACGTGCTCGAAGGTGTCGAGGACTTGGGTGTCGATGGCGTCGAGGCCTTGCACGTCGTAACGGCGCGCGAAGCCCTGAGCGGGCGCTTCCTGCGTAGTCATTTGTAGGGTCTCCTTCTCGGCGGCATGTCACCGCCAGATCAGCAAAACAGGCCGATCCGCCGGTGATTCTAGCGCTCGCGGCGCACCGAATTGTGTACGCGCCGAGTCGGAGGGAGGTGTGATCACGCCGGTTTGGACGGTTTGCCCTCCGGGACTTTGGTCTTGTCGGCGTGTTCGATGGCGACGTCGCCGCCTTGTGTCTCGCCGAGGTCTTGGAGTTCCTCCGCGACCTTCTTCGACGTCTCGGGCGTCCAGTTGCGCGCGTGCTTTCCCGTCAAGAGGGCGGCTTCGCTCGTCTCGTCTTGTTCGTTCTCGTGCGGCATGACCAGACCATAGGGGGACGGGGCGGCGAGCGCGTGATGATCGGCTTTGCATCGATTCACTCTATGAACGCGCGACTCCTCGTCATGCCCGGCTCGCTTTGCGCTCGCTTGCGAACGACGTTCAGGATGCTTTGCTGCAAGTCGCTCATGATGGCGTTCACGGCCCAGCCCACGTAGCGGCCCACGTGCGAGTGAACGCGTTGCGTACTCGTGAGGTGCAGCAGCACGAGGCCGTTCCCGAGGCTCTCGATGTCGTAGCGTCCGGACACGACATCGAACGTCTCGCCGCCCACGCGGACGTGCCGATCGAGTCGGCCCGGATCGCGCGCCTCGATACGAAAGGCGAGACTTCGGCCCGGCTCCCACACAGTCACGGTCTCCCGAAAGCTCAAGCCGTCCGCGAAGGTGGCGGTGCGCACCCCGCCCACCCCCGCGCGGTCCAAAACGGCCGCCACCGGACGCGGCAACCCGATCGCGTGCGACCAGCTCGGCGTGAATTCGTCGTCGCGAATTCGAGGAACGCTTTGGATTTGACGCCACACGTCCGCGGGCGTGGCTTGGATGACGACGCTGTTTTGAGTGGTTCGGTACGTCGCGTCGACCGAGCGGGCGCGTTCGAGCGGCGCGGCGACGTACGGCACGGCGAGCGCGAGCATCACCGCGCCGACTTTCGTGGACCGTCCTCGCAAGAGAAAGCCGAGGCCGCCTCCGACGAACGCGGCGAGGTACAAGATCGGCAGGGCGAACACGAGGCAGATCAACCCTTCCCAAGCGAGCAGGAGGGCGGTGAGCGCGAAGGTCATGACCGACAGCAGCACCCGCAGGGCGACCGTTCCGAATCCCTCCTCGCGCCGCGTCAGGGCGCCCGAGGTCACGCCGAGCGCGAAGGGCACGAGCAGCAGGAACGACCAGATCATGAGGTCGCCCGCACGATCGAACAGAGCGTAGGCGGTGAGGCCGTACGCGACTCCGACGACCGCGCCGACGACCGTGACGATCCAAGTGTTGCGTCGTTCTTGCCTCATGGCTCAGCGTAACGTCCAAAGGCTTGGGCGGAAAAGGAGATGGCTCGAACGAAGTTCCTCCTGCCCGTTCCCCCGATCGAGCGCGCCTCGGGAGCCCGAGTTCACCCGCGAAGGCTCGCACGACAAGCGCGGTGACGCGGGAAGGATCAATCCGTCGAGGCGTCGAGCGAAAAACGAAAAAAGCGGTCTTTCGACCGCTGATAAGAAAAGGATACCGTGTTATTCGTCGTGCGTCAACGTATGCAGCCCGAAATTCAGCCGCACTTGCTGTAACCGCATGCTTGGCACTTGATGCAGCCTTCCTCGCGCACGAGGGCTTGCGATTCGCACACGGGGCACTTCGCGCCGCCCGCCGCCGCTTCCGCCGACACCACCTCGGCGATTGGCGCTTCACCGCTGCCGCCCGCGACGGGGGGCAGGTTCGCCGCGTTTTTGCCTTGGCTGAACGTCTCCAGGGCCACGGCGATGAGGTCGGCCTTCGAGCCCACGAGGCGCCCGTTGTACGAGCCGTACAGGCCGCCGTTGATGCCGCGCAGCGTCTTCACGAGCGCGTCGGCGGGCACGCCGTACTGCAGCGCGATGCTCACAACGCGGCCGAGCGCTTCGGAATCGGCGTTCGCCTCGTCGCCCGCGCGGCCCGAGATCACCATGACTTCGATGGGAGTGTTCTCGATGCAGTTCACCGTCACGAGGAAGGAGCGGCGGTGTCCGCTCGTCGGGTCGGTGAGCTTCACCATGTCGGTGATGCCGCTGAGGCGCGCGGGACGCTCGTAGACCGGCTTGCCGGGCTTGAAGGTAGGCGCTTGGGGTTGGGAAGGTTTCACGTCCGTCTTCACCTCGCTCTTGACCGGCTCGGGCGTCGCGGTCGCCTCGCCGAGCACTTCGGCGCCCGCGGCGCTCACGGCTTCCGACTTCTTCTCGTCCTTCTTCTTCTTGCTCGTGGACAGCACTTGGAATTGACGGCTGCCGTCACGGTACACGGTGATGCCCTTGCAGCCCGTCTTGTACGCTTCCGTGTACGCGTCTTGCACGTCTTGCACGGTCGCCTCGTTGGGCAAGTTGATGGTCTTGCTGAGCGAGTTGGCGGCGTAGCCCTGGGCGTCGAAGGCGCGCTGCACGACGCCTTGCATGCGCACGTGATCGACGGGCTTGATGTCGTGGGCGCACACGAACACCTGTTGAAGAGCCGCCGGAATGAAGTCGAGGCCGACGAGGCTGCCGTGGTTGCCGCTCACGGCGTCCGTCACGCGGTCCCAATCCCACGAGCCGTCCTTTTCCATGTTGCGCGCGGGCGGGTACGTCTCGAGGAGTTCCACGAACAGCGGGTGCAGCAGGGCGCGGTACTCGCTGCCGATCTTGCGCCAGATGAACGGGCTGAACACCGGCTCGATGCCGCTCGACACGCCCATCAGCATCGACGTCGTGCCCGTCGGCGCGACGGTCAGCACGGCGACGTTGCGGCGCGGCGCGTGCGGGATCTTGTCGGCGTTGTCGGTGTAGACGCGGTACACGCCGCGCTCGTGCCCGAGACGCTCGGACTCCGAGATGGCCTCTTCGCGCAACGCGCCCATGATCTCGTAGATGGCTTCGCGGCCCGCTTCCGAGTCGTAGCGCAAGCCCATTTTGATAAGGCAGTCGGCGAGGCCCATCACGCCGAGCCCGAGGCGACGCAGCGACTGCGACGCTTCGCGGTTGTCCTCCAACGCGAAGACGTTGACGTCCAGCACGTCGTCGAGGAAGCGCACGCACGTCCTCACGTCCGCGCGGAACTCGTCGAAGTCGAAGGTGCTGCCCTTGACGTACGCCGCGAGGTTGATCGCGCCGAGGTCGCACGGCTCGCCGACGGTGAGCGGAATCTCACCGCAGTTGCCGACGAGCAGGCCGCACGCGAGCGTGAACGTGTGCTCGACGGGCACGTTGCAGCAGTACACGTACTCCTCGGCGCCCGCACTTTCGAGCGCGAGCACGGTGTAGTTGCCTTCGACGTTCCCTGCCAAGGTGAGGGGCGGCACGTCGTGCACTTCGCCGCCGCGTCCCATCGCCACGACTTGCGCTTGCAAGTTAGGCACGCGCCGCACGGTCGCCAGCTCGTCTCCGACGCGCAGCTCGTCGAGGGCTACCCGCTCTCCGTCGGCGAGGATGAAGGTGTGGTACGGCGTCGCGACGATTTCCACGCCGCCCGACAGCGTCAACTTCTTGACGTTCGCGTGACGGCCCGTCACGTCGAACTTCGTTTGTGCCCAGTGCGTGCCCGTCCAGACGCGCACGAACTGCCCGGTCAGCATCTCGATCGGAAACGTTCCCTCGTCCGTCAGGACCATCGTTCCCGCCGCGAAGCACGGATTGGTAGAGCGGATTTCGTATCGCTCGCCGAGGTTCTTGAGGGCCGAGAGCTCGTTGATGCGATCGGCGAAGATCAGGCCGGGCTCGCCCGTGCTCCACGCGTGCTTGGCGATTTCCTCCCACAGCCACTTGGCGGGAATGCCGTCCTTGCCGTCTTTGGTCTTGAACAGGGGCACGCCGCGCGCGCCGTCCTCGGCGCGGTCGTGCAGTTCGGGCAGCTTGCCCGTGTACTTGCCCTTTTGCGGCTCCAGGTAGTACTTGCCGGGCACTTCCTGCGCGGCGATGCTCCACAAGCCGTCGGCTTGCAGCGTTTCCCAGAACTTATCGGACACGAGAATCGAGATGTTGAAGGTGGAGATGTCGCCCTCGGCGGCTTCGCGGTCGAGGTCCTTGGCGGTGAGGAAGTCGAGGACGTCCGGGTGGGCGATGTCGATGGTGGCCATGCCCGCGCCGCGCCGCGTGCCGCCTTGACGCACGACCCTCAGCACGGGCGCGTACACGAAGCGCAGGGTGTTGACGGGACCGCTTTCCTCGCCGCCTCGGTTGGCCCACTCCAAGAAGTTGTCGAAGATCTCGACAAGGAAGGACACGGGGCCGCTGCTGGTGCCGCCGGAGCCTTTGATGGGAGCGCCTTCGGGCCGCATGGCGCTGAGATCGATGCGCGGCTCCAAGCCGAGCTTGGCGTTCTCGGAAACGGCGCGCGCGGCGTCGACGATGCCGCCCATGTCGTCGGGAACGCCGTGCACGCCTTCGGGCAGGGCGCGGACGATCTGCACGCCGTTTTGCCGGGCGAGGGCGACGAGGTCGGGCGCGATGACGGCGCCGTACACGACGCGCGTCCAATTGCGCAAGCTCGTGGGCTGCTTGTCGCCGTCGGGTTGCGTGGGCGGACGCATCATGCCTTCGATGAAGTCGGTGACGTCGGGATGCGAGGCGCTCATGTACGCCCAGCCGCGCACGCCCGCGTCAGGGCGGGACGTGACGGCGCGCGGGCGGTACACGTCGAGGTTCACGCCGTTGCCGCCGCCGACCTTCGTGACGAGCGCGAGCTTCTTGGCGACTTCCATGACGCCTTCGAACGAGGACGGGTCGTGGTCGGTCGCGCCTTGAACGAAGCAGTTGAGCACGTTGCCGTGCTGCGTGCCCGCTCCCGCCAGGACGCGTCCGCCGGGGCAGAACTTCTTGTCGGCCATGAGATCGAAGAAGGCGCGGGTCCACACCTCGCGTACGCCCGCCTCCTCGGCGCTCGCCACCCAGTTCGCGACGCGTGAGAACAGCCCGGCGATGTCGCCGTCGCTCGGTTGCATGTACTGGCGTTTGGCGATGTGATGGGCGTTCTCGTCGAAGTTGGGAAGGCTGATGCGTTCGAGGGGCGTGGTCATGGAGCTCCTTGACAATGGGCTGGGGTTCCCGGCGAAATCGGCGGGAGAGGGGCTGGATGGGGTGGCACGACGAGTGGACGACGAAGCTCGCTCGCTTTAGGCATATGTTGTACCTGTTTGGCCGTCTCGATACAAGATCTTGACAGGAAGCGGCAGCTCCTCTATGGAAGCTGAGCGAGCGATGAGCTTGAAGCGAGGGTATTAAAGCACACCCGCCCGAACCGTTCCACCAAATGAGAAGCGCGCTACACTGACCTTCAGTTCAAGATTGGGAGGTCGTTCTTGCGTCTCTTGCTTCGTGTGCTCGGCTCACTGCTGGGCCTCATCGTCCTCGCGGCGGTCGCCGCGTTTCTCTTCGTGTCGTTCACGGCCGCGCCGCGAACGACAGGCACGGTTCGTGTGTCGGGCCCGAGCGGTCCCGTCACCATCACGCGCGACGTGCACGGCGTTCCCCACATCGTCGCGACGGCGAGCGACGAGGACGCCTTGTTCGGCCTCGGCTTCGTCCACGCTCAAGACCGCTTGTGGCAGATGGAATTCCAAAGGCGCGTCGGCGCCGGTCGCCTCAGCGAGGTGCTGGGATCCGCCGCCGTGGAACAGGACAAGTTTTTACGCACCTGGGGCTTTTACCGCGCGGCGCGCCAAGCGTTGCCCGCCTTGAGCGCACGCACGCGACGCCTGCTCACGGCTTACACGGCGGGCGTGAACGCGGGCATCGCGCAAGGCAAGCGCCCGCTGGAGTTTCGTTTGCTGCGCTTCGAGCCCGAGACGTGGACGGACGTCGACTCGCTCGTGTGGTCGAAGCTCATGGCCTTCGACCTCGGCGGAAACTGGGAAGAGGAACTCGGCGGGCAGGACGTCGCCGAGAAGCTCGGCAAGGACCAAGTTCCCCTCCTCTACCCCGCCTATCCGAAGGACGGCCCGACGATTCTCAGCGCGGTCGACTTGCAGCACGGCAACTCGGCGCGCGTCGCGCCTTCCACCTCCTCGGCCTTGCTGCCCGCGACGCGCGCCGCGCTGCGCGCTCAGCTCGACGTCGCGCACGGTCTCGGCTTTCGGCCCGACCCGGACAAGGGCAGCAACAACTGGGTGATCTCGGGCCGCTTCACGAAGAGCGGCAAACCTCTGCTCGCCGACGATCCGCACCTCGGCCTCTCGGCGCCGATGCTGTGGTACCTCGCCGAGCTGAAAGGTCCGACCCTCCACGTCATCGGCGCGACGATTCCCGGCTTGCCCGGCGTCGTGATCGGGCGCACCGAGCGCGTCGCGTGGGGCGTGACGAACACCGGACCCGACGTTCAAGACCTTTTCGTGCTGCCCGAGAACGCCAAGGTCAAGAGCCGCGAGGAAGTCATCAAGGTCAGCGGCAAGCCCGACGTGCGCCTCACCGTGCAAGAAAGCACCTTCGGCCCGATCATCACGGGGGTGGGCGGCGTGACGCGCCAGCGAGTGGCGCTTCGTTGGCCCGCGCTCGATCCCGGTGATACGACCCTCGACGCGTTCTTGGGTTTGAACTACGCGCGCGACTGGCAAGACTTCCGAACGGCGCTTCGGTCTTTCGTCGCGCCGATGCAAAACTTCGTGTACGCCGACGTGAGCGGCAACATCGGCTACATCGCGCCCGGCAAGATTCCCGTGCGCGACGGCTGGGACGGTCGTCTGCCCGTGACCGGCGACGGTTCGAAGCGCTGGACGGGTTACGTGGCGTTCGACGACTTGCCGTACGTGTACAACCCGCCCGAGGGGCTCATCGTCACGGCGAACAACAAGGCGGTCCCCGATTCGTATCCGTACCTGCTCGCGAACGATTCGATGTGGGCCGCGCCGTACCGCGCTCAGCGCATCCTGCAACTTGTGAAGGACAAGGTTGGCCTCACCGTGACCGACATGCAGGCCGCGCAATACGACGTGCAAAGCTTGCTGTGGGCGGACTTCAAGGACGCCTTGCTGAAGACGACGCCGAAAGACGACGTCTCGAAGTCGGCGCTGAACGCGCTGCGAAGCTGGAACGGACGGCAAACGCTCGACTCGGTCGGCAGCAGCGTGTTCGCCGCGTGGTACTCGGAATTGTCCACGATGCCGATGGACGAGTTGCGCCAAGACGGGCACTGGAACTCTCCGGCGTTCCTCTTGACGCAACTGCAAAAAGACGGGCCTTACTGCCGAGCGGCGCAGACGGTGACGTCGTGCGAAGACTGGCTGGCCGTGACGCTGCAACGCGCGACCGCCAAGCTCGCCAAGCAACTCGGCCCCGACGTGAGCGGGTGGCGCTGGGAACGTCTGCACAAGACGGCGAGCAACCACCGCGCGCTCGGCGGCGTGAAGGCCGTCAATTGGATTTGGAATCGCTCGATCGCCTCGGCGGGCGGCCTTTCCACGGTGAACGTCGGCAGTTACGACCTCGACACGTTCTCGCAGACGAACGCGCCGAGTTACCGTCACGTCGTCGATCTCGCCGACATGAACGCCAGTCGCTTCGTCGGCACGCTCGGTCAGTCGGGCAATCCGCTCGACGCGCGCTACGACGATCAGCAGGCGTTGTGGCGCGACGGGAAGTACCTGCCGATGAGCACGAACGAGCAAGACTGGGGCCGCACGCAAGTTCTCACGCTTCGGCCGAAGTGAACGCCAGCGCCCGCTCCACGAGGTCGAGGTCTCGCAGCACCTCGGGGCGGGCGAAGCGGCGGGCAGGTTCGAGGCGCCGCAAGTCCGAAAGCAGCACGGCGCGTAGCGCGGGGTCCCGCTTCCTGAGGAGGTGCGGACCCCACTTCACGGCGAGGTCGAGCGGAAGGCCGTCGTACGCGGGGTCTTCTCCCCCGCCACGCGTCAGCGACACGATGGGATAGCGCCAAAACCCCTCGGCGAGCGCCTCGTCCGCGACGTGATACCCGTTCGCCCGCGCCCACTGCCGCAGAAGGCCGGAATCGTCGTTGGGTTGCACGACGAGGCGAGGCGGCACCCTCGGCCCTCCCCTGTCCAGCACGCCGAGCATCGTGCGCACGCCGAGACCCGTCATGCTCGCGCTTTCGACCTCGCCGACCGAGACGGGATCGAAGCCGTCACCGAGCCGAACGTCCACTCGGTCTTCCAGCCGCGTCTTCACGACGTGACGGCGCGCGAGGGCGAACGGCGTCTCGTTCTTTTCGACGATGACGCAGCGCTTCACGCGGTCGCGTCGCACGAGTTCGATCGGAAGGCGCGCGTGATCCGAACCGATGTCGACGTGAACGTCGGCTCGGATGAAGGACAAGGCCGCTTCGAGGCGAGCTTCGAGCTTCACGCGGGCCGCACCACGTCCCCGACGCGAAGCACGCCGCCTTCGAGGACGCGGGCCGTGATGCCGCCATGGCCTCGAACGACGTTGTAGCCGCCCTCGCCGAGGTTTTCTTCCATCCTGGAGCACGGATGGCACGGCCCCGTTCCTTGCAGCAAGACGCTTCCGACGTAAAACCGTTCGTCCTTGAGGGCCAACAAGTTGATACCCGACACGACGAGGTTGCGCCGCAAGTCCTCGGGCGTCACGTCCCGCGCCGCGAGGGCGATCATGACGGGGAAGTGCTCGGCTTGAATGAGGGTCACTTGCCGTTTGGCGTCGCTGGGCGTCTTCGCGTCGCGGTGGTCGCCGTGGAGACCGACGCCGACGATGGCTTGCGTCTCAGGGACGTCGCGCATGGGTCCTCGGTGGCGCGTTCGCACGAGAACGCGCTCGATCCTGCCCGCTCTCGGCAAGGTCGTCATGAGGTCTCGCATCGTCTTCACGCGCGTCAGAATCGCATGGAACGCCCGGGGGGTATGTGATCCTCGTTTCGCCGCTTCGCGGGGCCTTCACGGGCTTCCTGAAGGCCAAGAAGAGCCAAGACGGGTGGAGGCAAGCTTCACGCATCGCACGGGTCGAGCTTCGACAGTGGGGAGCATGACGACGCCTAGGGAACTCAGCCATCAACTGCGCGAAGTGCAGACCGAAGACCTTCATCGTCGCCGCCTCCTCGTGGGGTTGTCGATGGTGGGCGCGGCCATGGGCCAGATCGTGTCGCTTTACCAGATGGGCGTGCTCAAGACCCTCCCCGATCCGCCCTTGAACATCTTCGACTCCAGCAAGGTGGACGCGGCCGAATACGCGTACGCGCGCTTCCAAACGCCCGACGCCCTCATGATGATCGTCAACTACGGCATCACCGCGTGGTTGGCGGGCGCGGGAGACAAGGACCGCGCGACGAACGCTCCGTGGATTCCCCTCGCGCTCGCCGCGAAGACGATCGCGGACGCCGCGACGGCCCTCGAACTCGGACGCGAGGAGTACGCGCAGACGAAAAAGCTGTGCTTTTACTGTCAAGTGGCGACCGTCGTGTCCCTCGCGTCCGTCGTCCTCGCCTTGCCCGAGGCGCGCAAGGCGTGGGGCGCGTGGCGCGGCAAGTGAAGCGTGTGTTACCTTGAGAGCGTGAAGGCCTCGTATTTCGCCTATCGAATCCGCCGCGCGTTGGACGGACCGGGCGAAGCGTAGCCGAAATCCACCCCCCGCGGCGTATCCCAGGATGCGCCGCTTTTTCTTGGAGAGGACATGACGAACACGAAGCCCGCGATCGACGAACAACTCGCGCTTCTCAAGCGCGGCGCCGTCCACCTTGTGGACGAGGACGACCTCAAGGCGAAGTTGCAGAGCGGCAAGCAACTGCGCGTGAAGCTCGGCGCGGACCCCACACGGCCCGACTTGCACCTCGGGCACGCCGTCGTGCTGCGCAAGATGCGCCAATTCCAGGACCTCGGGCATAAGGTCATCATGCTGATCGGGGACTTCACGGCGATGATCGGCGATCCCTCGGGCAAGAGCAAGACGCGTCCTCCCGTCACGTTGGAGCAGACGCGCGCGAACGCCAAGAGCTACCTCGATCAGTGCAGTCTCGTCCTCGACATGAATCCGGACGTTCTCGAAATTCGCTACAACGGCGAGTGGCTCGAGCCGATGGGCTACGAGGACGTCATCAAGCTCGCCGCGAAGTACACCGTGGCGCGCATCCTTGAGCGTGACGACTTCACGAAGAGGCTGCAGGCGGGCACGCCGATTTCACTGCACGAACTTCTCTACCCCTTGACGCAGGCGTACGACTCGGTCGCCCTCGACGCCGACGTGGAGCTCGGCGGAACCGATCAGCTCTTCAATTTGCTCGTGGGGCGCGACATTCAGCGAGACTACGGCCAAGAAGCGCAAGTCGTGCTGACGACGCCCCTTCTGGTGGGCCTCGACGGCGTCGAGAAGATGAGCAAGAGCCTCGACAACTACATCGGCTTGACGGACGAGCCCCACGAGATGTTCGCCAAGCTGATGAAGGTGCCGGACACGCTGCTCGACAACTACTTCACGCTCCTGACGAACTTGCCCAAGGAGCGCATCGACGAGTTGCTCGCCGGGCATCCCGTGGAGGCGCACCGCGTGCTCGCACGCGAGGTGACGGGGTGGCTTCATCCTGCCGCCGACCTCGACGCGGCCGAAGAGCGGTACCGCGAGGTCGCCAAGGGTGGAATTCCCGAAGACGTGGCGACGGTGACCGTGGCGTCGACGGAGTTCAACGCGGACGGACGCGTGGGCGTGCTGCGACTCGCGACCTTGGCGGGCCTCGCCGCCTCGAACGGCGAGGCCCGCCGCCTCATTCAGAACCGAGGATTGAAGATCGACGGCGAGACGGTGGAGGACGCGCAACTCGCCCTTTCCCTCGACGCGCCGATCGTGCTGCAGAAGGGCAAGGACAAGTTCGCGCGACTCATTCGGGCCTGAATGACGTGTGGGAGGACCTTTTTCGGTCCTCCCACGTTTTTTGCGCTCCAGAACGTTATGCACAGGTTGGCGAGTTATCCACAGCGTCCCTGTGGATAAATTCCCCAACCTGTGGATATGAAGCTACGCTGAAGAACGTCTTCATGGAGGATTTTGCTTACTTGAGGCGCTCCACGCGAATCATGTTGGTACTGCCGCGCACGCCGAACGGCACGCCCGCCGTCACCACGTACCGATCGCGCAGCTCCGCGAGATTGCTGCGGCGAAGCTCGTCGTTCGCGATGCGCACCATGTCGTCGGTGTCACGCGGATCCTCGGCGAGCATCGGCACGACGCCCCAGGTAAGCGACAGTTGGTTGCGCGTGCGTTCGTTGGGCGTGAGGGCCAAGATCGCCGTACGCGGGCGGTTGCGCGCCACGCGAATGGCCGAGCCGCCCGTGAGGGTGAACGTCACGATCGCCGAGGCGCCCAACGTTTCGGCAACGTCGCACGCGGCGTCGGCGATAGAGTCCGCCGCGAGTTCCGTGTCGATCGTCTGCGCTTGCTGCAAGCGGTACAGGTCGGACGCCTCGGCTTCACGCGCGATGCGGTCCATCATCTGCACGGCCTCCACGGGGTACAAGCCTGCCGCCGATTCCGCCGAGAGCATCACGGCGTCCGTGCCGTCGAAGATGGCGTTGGCGACGTCAGACGCCTCGGCGCGCGTGGGGCGCGGCAAGTTGATCATGCTCTCGAGCATCTGCGTCGCCGTGATGACGGGCTTGGCAGCTTCGCGACACGCGCGGATGAGCTTCTTTTGGATGACCGGCACTTGTTCGGGGCGCATCTCCACGCCGAGGTCGCCGCGCGCCACCATGATGCCGTCCGCTTCACGCAGAATCTCGTCGAAGCGCTCGACGGCTTGCGGCTTTTCGATCTTCGCCATGAGCTTGGCGCGCGAGTTGAAGCGCGCGAGGTAGTGCTTGGCGAGCAGCATGTCGTCACGGGAGCGCACGAACGACAAGGCCACCCAGTCCACGCCGAGCTCCGCTCCGAAGCGCATGTCCTCGACGTCCTTCTCGCTCATGGCGGGCACGCTGAGGTCCGCTTCGGGCACGTTGATGCCCTTGTTGTTCTTCAGCACCCCGCCGATCGTGACGGTCGTCTCGACGGCGTTGCCCTTGACGCTGTCGACGGTGAGGGCCATGTTGCCGTCGTCGAGGAGCAGCATCATGCCGGGCCGCACGTCTTCGGCGAGCCCTTTGTACGTGCTGGTGACGCGCGTCTCGTCACCTTCGACCTCTTCCATGGTGATCGTGAACTTCTGGCCGGCGGCGAGCGTAACGCGGCCGTCCTTGAAGCGTCCGACGCGGATCTTCGGGCCTTGCAGGTCCTGCAGGATGCCGATCGTGACGCCCTTCTTCTGCGCGAGGGACCGGACGAGATCGACGGTGTCGCGGTGGTCTTGCGGGTCGCCGTGCGAAAAGTTCATGCGCACGACGTTCATGCCCGCCTCGATCATACGTTCGAGCGTTTCGGCGTTGCGCGAGGCGGGGCCGACGGTCGCGACGATTTTCGTGGCGCGATCAAAGTGTTTCATGAGAGAACCTCATTCCTCAGCAATGGGACGGCGTCATCGCCGTCCCGACATCGTTTCCAGATTAAGCTTTGAGCGCCGGACCGTGTGAGAGCTCCGGTGAGCCGAACTCAACTTTGCGGCTGGCTGCCCTGCTGGTTGAAGGCGCCGCGCCCGAGGTACACCGCGCGCGAACCGAGCGCGTGCTCGATGCGCAGCAACTGGTTGTACTTCGCAATGCGGTCCGAGCGGCTCGCCGAGCCCGTCTTGATTTGACCGGCGTTCGTGGCGACGGCGAGGTCGGCGATGAAGGCGTCCTCGCTCTCCCCCGAGCGGTGGGAGATGACGGTGGTGTAGCGGTTGCGCTTGGCGAGTTCGATGGCGTCCATCGCCTCGGTGAGGGTGCCGATCTGGTTGACCTTCACGAGGATCGAGTTGGCGACGTGGCGATCGATGCCTTGACGCAAGCGAGCGGGATTGGTGACGAACAAGTCGTCGCCAACGAGTTGCACGCGGTCCCCGAGGGTCTGCGTGATGAGTTGCCAGCCTTCCCAGTCGTCCTCGGCGAGGCAATCCTCGATGGAGATGATGGGGTAACGGCTCGCCCAGTCGGCCCAGAAGTCGACCATTTCCTCGCTGGACAGCACGCGGCCTTCGCCTTCGAGGTGGTACTTGCCGTCCTTGTACAGCTCGGTTACGGCGGGGTCGAGGGCAATCATGATGTCCTTGCCGGGCTCGTAGCCCGCCTTCTGGATCGCTTCGAGCAGCACTTCGAGCGCTTCCTCGTTGCTGCCGAGGTCGGGCGCGAAGCCGCCCTCGTCGCCGACGTTGGTGTTGTAGCCGCGCGCCGAGAGGACCTTTTTGAGATTGTGGAAGGTCTCGGCGCCGTAGCGAAGCGCTTCGCGGAAGGTGGGCGCTCCGACGGGCATCACCATGAACTCTTGGAAATCGACGTTGTTGTCGGCGTGGGCGCCCCCGTTGATGACGTTCATCATCGGCACGGGCAGGACACGCGCGTTGCTGCCGCCGAGGTAGCGGTACAGCGGCACGTCGAGTTCGGTGGCGGCGGCGCGCGCCGAGGCGAGCGACACGGCCAGCATGGCGTTGCCGCCGAGCTTGCTTTTGTTGGGCGTGCCGTCGAGGTCGAGCATCACCTGGTCGACCTCGGCCTGCTGCGACGCGTCCATGCCCGTCAAGGCGGGCGCGATGACGTTCTCGACGTTCTCGACGGCGCGCAGGACGCCCTTGCCCATGTAGCGCGCTCCGCCGTCGCGCAGTTCGTTCGCTTCGTGCGAGCCGGTCGACGCGCCCGACGGAACGATCGCGCGGCCCGAGAAGCCGCTTTCCAGGTGCACTTCCGCTTCGACGGTAGGGTTCCCGCGCGAGTCGAGCACTTCGCGAGCCACAATGCGTTCGATCCTCATGACAGCCTCCATTCAACCTCGCGCTCTGAGTTGGACCGGGCGAGGTGTAGCGCGGACACTATACCCGGTTCGCACGTGCCGCGTGCAAGACTCGCGAACCGAGCCGTGCTCAAACCCGGAGCGGCACGACGACGGCGAGGTAGCCGCCTTGATCCGTGCCCTTGAACATCGCCGGACTGGTCGGCCCGCTGAACAGCAACTCGGCGTCTCCCTCGATCGGCCCGAGCGCGTCGAGGACGTACTTGGCATTGAAACCGAGGCTCATGGCGGGCTCCGCTCCGTCTTGCATGACGTCCAAGGTGTCTTGGGCGCGGCCGTAGTCGCCTTCGGCGGCGAGTTGCAGCTTGCCCTCCGAGATCAGGAACTCGACGCGGTTGTTGGCATTTTTGTCGGCAAGCACGGCGACGCGCGACACTGCCTCCTTGAGGCTGGCGGCGGGCAAGATCACGCGCAACTTGACGTCACGCGGAATGACGCGTTCGTAGTCCGGGAACTCGCCGTCGAGCAGCTTGACGTTCATGCGTACGCGCTCGGTGATGATTCCGAGGACGCCTTCGCCGTACGAGATTCCGACGTCACCATCGCGCAAGACCCGGACGATCTCGTCGGCGCTCCTGGCGGGCAGGATGAGATTTCGCGTGTCGCCATGCGACGGAAAGTCACGCAAGGCGAGCCGGAAGCCGTCGGAGGCCACCACGCGCGCCGACGTGCCGCGGCCTTCGAGTTTGATTCCTCGAAACACGGCTTGGAAGGCTTCGGTGGAGGCGGCGTAGCGAACGCTCGACAGTGACCGCGCGAAGTCTTTCGCGTCGAGCTTCGACTCGGCGCGGCTTGGAAAGCTCAGGTGCGGATAAGCGTCGAGTTCGCCGGTTTGCAGTTTGAAGTTGCTGCCGCCCGCCTTGACGTTGAGCTCGCTTTGCTGCAACGACAGTTCGACGAGTTCGCCGCCGAGGTTACGCACGATTTGCGAGAACAAGTGCGCGGGCACGACGAAGGCCGCTTCGGTATCGACGTCCGCCGCGACGAAGCAGGCCATGTCGATTTCGAGGTTGGTGCCGCTCATTGTAAGACCGTGCGGCGTGGCTTCGACTTTCAAGGAGGTGAGGAGGGGGTTGCTGGATCGAGACGGGACGATTCGTTCGAGAAGACCCAGTCCCTCTGCCAGAGTTTTTCGGGAAACCTGCGCTTGCATGGAAGTGGCTTAACCCCTTTCTGTTATAGATATTTTAAAACAGTAGTAGTAGTAGTAGGGCCTGTGGAAACTGTGGATAAGTGCCTTCAAGTTCGTCCACAACACACTTTGGCTTGTGGATAAATCTGTGGATAAGTCGGCCTTTCCTGTGGATAACCTGTGGACAACTCCTGGGGTTATCCACAGGCCTTTTTGGAACAAGTTATCCACAGGGTTATCCACAGGTTATCCACAGGGTTATCCACAGGGTTATCCACAGGAAGTGACACTTTTCTCAACCTTTTGGAACGCCAATTGGAAAAGGTCATTGAACTTCAAAAGAGCTCCTCGAGTCCTTGAACACGGCGTTTGAGCATCTCGATCTGCTGGGTGAGTTCCGAGTCTTTCCCGACTTGTTCGCCGACCTTTTGAGTAGCGTGCAACACCGTGGAGTGGTCGCGCCCGAAGAACATCCCGATTTCGGGCAGCGAGTGAGAGGTCATGCTTCGAATGAGGTACATGGCAATTTGGCGCGGCACGACGACCTCGCGGATTCGTCCAGCGCCCTTCAACGCCTCGATCGGCACGCCGTAATGCTCGGCGACCGCTCGCAGAACGTCCGACATTTCGATCTGCACGTCTTGCGAAGTGAAAACGTCGGTGAGGGCCTTCGCCGCCATCGCCTTCGAAATCGGCACGTTGTTGAGACTCGAATACGCGACGACGCGCACGAGGGCGCCCTCGAGCTCGCGAATGTTACTCGTCACTTGACGCGCGATCAATTCGAGCACGTCTTGAGGAACGTTGATGCGCTTGTGCTCGGCATTCATCTTCAAGATGGCGACGCGCGTTTCGAATTCCGGACTTTGAATGTCCGTGATCAAACCCCATTCGAAGCGGGATCTCAAACGACCTTCCAACGTTTGAATGTCTTTGGGCGGTCGGTCCGATGAAAGAATGATCTGCTTGTGATTTTCGTAGAGCGCGTTGAACGTGTGGAAGAACTCCTCCTGCGTTCGCTCTTTGCCCGCGAGAAACTGGATGTCGTCGACGAGCAGCAAATCTACGCTGCGGTAGCGATTACGAAACTGCGTCATCTTGTCGTCGCGAATCGCGTTGATGAGGTCGTTCGTGAAGCTCTCGGTCGTGACGTACTCCACGCGCTTTTCCGGATGCTTCTCGACGACGTAGTGGCCTACGGCGTGCATGAGGTGCGTTTTGCCGAGGCCGACGTCACCGTACAAAAACAGCGGGTTGTACGTCTTGCCGGGTGAATCCGCGACGGCGAGGGCGGCGGCGTGCGCAAGGTTGTTGTTCGGTCCGACGACGAAATTCTCGAAGATGTACTTCGGATTCAGCGAGCGGCGGCTCGATTCGCTCGGCACGATGATGGAAGATCGCGTACTGGGAGGCGGCGCCGGCGGATCCAAGGGCGAGATCATCGCTTCTTGCACGGCCGGCAACACCTCGAAGGTCACGGCCGGATGCTGCGCGCCCAAATGCCGAAGGGCGTCTTCCAGCAAGTCTTGGTAGTGCTTGCGGAACCACTCCATCGCGAAGGAATTGCGCACACCGAGCACGAGCGCTCCGTCTTGCACGCCAAGTGGCCGAACGGGGACGAACCACGTCCGATACTCCACCTCGGTGATATTTTTTCGGACGTACGTCAACACGTCCGCCCAGATTTCCTGTGAAATACCAGCACCTCCTTCGGGCGGATACCGACGCGCATCATAGCAAGCCGCACACCTCGGTTTTTGCAGTAGACTATGGCGTTATGGCGACGCGCTGGAACGTCATTGTCATCGGAGGTGGCCACGCCGGCATCGAGGCGGCGTGGGCCGCTCGCAATTTCGGCTCGGTCGCCTTGGTCGTGACGAATCCCGACACGATCGGCCGCATGCCGTGCAACCCGGCCGTGGGTGGACCGGGGAAAAGTCAGCTCGTGTTCGAAGTGCACGCTCTGGGCGGTTTGATGGGCCGCGTCGCGGACGACACTGCGATTCACACGCGCATGCTCAACGCGTCCAAAGGGCCCGCCGTGCAGTCGCTCCGAGTGCAGAACGAACGCGACGAGTACGCGACGCGGGCCCAGGAATACGTCCTTGGGACGGCCGCGCTGGACATCGTGCGCGGTGAAGCCGCGGCGCTGGAGCGTGACGGTGACGATTGGACGGTCGTCACGACCGACGGTCGACGCTTGCGTGCGCGCAGCGTGGTCCTCGCCACCGGCACCTTCCTGCGCGGCCAGACTTGGTACGGCCGCGCCTCGCGGCCCGAAGGACGTCAGGGCGAGCCGCCGTCTCGCTTCCTCTCCTCTACCCTGGAGCGTGGCGGCCACGTCTTGAAGCGCTACAAGACCGGGACGCCTCCGCGCATTCGCGCCGACTCGGTGAGGTTCGAGGACTTGATGGAACTTCCCGCCGACGCCGATCCTCGCTCGTTCGGCGGACGTCCGGGACCGCGCGCGGCGTCCACACCGACGTGGCAGACGTACACGACGCCACGTACCCACGAGCTTATTCAGGACAATTTGCACGAGTCTCCCATGTACGCGGGCGACATCGAAGGCTTGGGGCCACGCTACTGTCCGTCAATCGAGGACAAGGTCGTGCGCTTCGCTCATCACGAACGCCACCTGCTGTTCGTCGAGCCCGACGGGCGTGAAACAAGCGAGGTGTATTTGCAGGGTTTTTCGAGCAGCTTGCCGCCTCGCTTGCAAGACGAACTCGTGCGAACGCTGCCGGGCTTCGAAGCGGCCGTCGTTCAGCGATACGCTTACGCGGTCGAGTACGACGTGGTCGACTCGCGCGAGCTGACCTTGAACCTCGAGTCACGCTTTTTGCCCGGCGTGTTTTTGGCGGGCCAAGTCGTCGGGACGAGCGGTTACGAGGAAGCGGCGGCCCAAGGCCTTGTGGCGGGAGTCGCGGCGGCGAGGCGAGCGGCCGATTTGCCCGAGCTGTTCTTCCAACGAGCTCAAGGATATCTTGGCGTGCTGCTCGACGACCTCGTGCTGCGCGGCAGCGACGAGCCGTACCGCATGATGACCAGCCGAGTGGAACATCGCCTGTTGGTTCGACAGGACAACGCCGACGAACGCCTCACGAACTTCGGTCACGTGCTCGGCGTGGTCGGCGAGAGCGAAGTCGAGCGGGTTGGAGCGAAGTACGCGCGGATCGAGAGTGGGATGGCGGCCCTTCGTCAGCAGCGTGTGAACGGGGTTACCGGCGACGCGTGGCTTCGCCGCCCGGAAATGTCGCTGGCCGATGTGGAAGCGCTCGGCATGACCTTGCCCGAGTTGAACCGCGATGAGCGTGAAGCCGTGGAAATCCGTGTGAAGTACGCGGGCTATATCGAACGAACGAAGCGGCAGTTGGAAGCCGAGGCGTCCTCCGACAGCGTGGAACTCGGCGACTTGGACTTTCATGCGGTGCCCGCTTTGTCTCTGGAAGCACGCGAGAAGCTGGAGCGCGCCCGACCGAGAACGCTCGGCCAAGCGGCGCGCCTTCCCGGCGTCCGACACTCGGACATCAGCGCCCTTCTCGTTCACCTCAAGTCGGGCAAACGCGTTTCACGGGAAACTTGACGGTGAAACAAGTCGTCCTCGGTGAGTTCGATCAAGGCCTCCTTCTCGGCATTCTCGTCGGCGAGGGGCATTTCGGCGGCGACGGTCTTCAACCGCACGTCACCGTTCGTATGCATACGCGTCATGAGCGGCTCTTTCGCCGCTTGCTCGAATTGTGTCCCGGATCGAAGCTGTACGGGCCGTACCACCATGGTGGCCGCAGCTATTTTCAGTGGATGGCGCGCGGAGAAGTTTTGCGGACCTTCCTCGTGCCGCTGATCGACGCGTTGCCGCTCGAAGCCATTGACGATCACGCCTTCGAACGTTACCAAGACATGAAACGGAAGTACGACTTGTGACGCCTGAAGGACGAGCGCTCTTGAAGCGAGGAGCGCTTGAGCTCGGCGTCGACGTGAACGATCGAATCGACGCTTTCGCGACGTTTCTAGACCTTCTGGTCGAAGCGAGCGGGCGCATGAGCCTCACGACGATCCGAGACGAAAGTGGCATCGTCGCGAAGCACTTCGTCGACTCCCTGTCCTGTCTGCGCTCGGAGGTCTTGAATTCGT
This sequence comes from Deinococcus yavapaiensis KR-236, assembly GCF_003217515.1. Taxonomy (NCBI): domain Bacteria; kingdom Thermotogati; phylum Deinococcota; class Deinococci; order Deinococcales; family Deinococcaceae; genus Deinococcus; species Deinococcus yavapaiensis. Next base: position 132,933 of record NZ_QJSX01000012.1, read on the forward strand.
CGATGAGCGTCATCGACCTCGGAACGGGCGCAGGCTTTCCGGGGCTGCCGCTCGCGATCGCGTGTCCGCATCTCGATGTCCACCTACTCGACGCGACACGGCGCAAGATAGAGTTCGTGGGCAGCGTGATCGAGGCATTGGAATTGCCCAACGCGCACCCGCACGTCGGGCGAGCCGAGACGCTGGGACGCCAAGAGGGGCAGCGCGGTAGGTACGACCGAGTCGTCACGCGAGCGGTCAGCACGCTCGCGACCCTGGTGGAGTTGAGCTTGCCCTTGCTCCGAGACGGGGGCGTCTTGATCGCGCAAAAAGGACCGAGCGTCGTCGACGAGCTCGAAGCCGGCCGCAAAGCAGCGAAGCTCGTCGGGGGAGAGGTCGAGCAGGTCATCGAGTTCAGGCTTCCCATCACGGGCGAGACGCGCTCGCTCGTTCTAGTGCGCAAAACGCGCTCGACGCCCGCCGCGTACCCACGACGTGAAGGTGTGCCGCACAGGAGTCCGCTATTCTAGCGAGAGCGTGAGAATCGTCGGAATTGTGAACCAAAAGGGCGGCGTGGGTAAAACCACGACTGCCGTCAACCTGGCGGCGTACCTGGCGGCGTCCGGCAAACGCGTGCTCGTCGTGGATCTCGATCCTCAAGCCAACGCGACAAGCGGCCTCGGGCATCGCGGCTCGGCGCGAGGCGTCTACGACGCGCTCGACGAGGAGGCGAACGCGTCGGACTTCGTATGCGAAACCAGCCAAGACAACCTCTTTTTGCTGCCAAGCACGCCGGATTTGGCAGGCGCGGGCGTCGAACTCGCAGAAATGCCTTACGCCCTGCGCGACATGCTGCGCACGTTGAACGGCTACGACGTCGTCATGATCGACGCGCCGCCGAGCCTCGGACCCCTGACCGTCAACGTTCTGGCCGCTGCCAACGCCTTGCTGATTCCCTTGCAGGCCGAGTACTACGCCCTCGAAGGCGTAGCGGGCCTCATGGAAACGGTCGACCGCGTGCGCGCCGCCCTCAATCCGAGCTTGCGGGTGCTCGGGATCGTTATCACGATGTTCGACGGACGCACCAACCTCGCGCAGCAAGTCGAGGAGAACGTTCGCGCGCACTTCGGCGAGCTCGTCTTTTGGAGCGTCGTGCCCCGGAACATCCGACTCAGCGAAGCGCCGAGCTTCGCCAAGCCCATCAATCAGTACTCGCCTTTGTCGAGCGGCGCGGGCGCCTACAAGCGTCTTGCCGAGGAGGTGATGCAGCGTGTCCAAAAGATCTAGCCTCGGACGCGGGCTCGACGCCTTGTTGGCGCGTCCCGCTTCGGACGCGCACGACGATGGGCCGCGCACCGTGAAGGTCGATAAACTTCTCCGCTCTTCGTATCAGCCGCGTCAGCACTTCGAGCCGACGGCCCTCGCCGAGCTCGCTCAGAGCATTCGCGACAAAGGCGTCCTTCAACCGCTGCTCGTCCGGCCACGCGGAGAATCGTTCGAAATCGTAGCGGGCGAACGCCGTTGGCGCGCCGCGCAACTCGCCGGCCTCACGGAAGTTCCCGTCGTCGTGCGCGACCTCGCCGACCGCGAAGCGCTCGAAATCGCCATCATCGAGAACTTGCAGCGCGAAGATCTCGGACCTTTGGAAGAGGCGCGGGCGTATCAAGCGCTGCTCGATCAAGGCCTCAGCCAAGAGGAGGTCGCGCAGGCGGTCGGCAAGGGCCGCTCCACGGTCACGAACGCCTTGCGCCTGCTGGCGTTGCCCACGGGCGTGCTCACGGCGTTAGAGGCGGGTCAAATCACGGCGGGGCATGCCCGCGCAATTTTGGCGCAGCCTGACAGCGACCGCGCTTGGGCGCTCGAGCAGATTCGCACGCGTGATCTGACCGTGCGCGAAGCGGAGGCGTTACGCCGCGCCGCCGCGCCGATGATCGAGCCGAAAGCGTCGACGACTCGCCCGTGGCGGCAACTGGAGCTCGACCTTAGCCGCCGAGTGGGAACGCGCGTGAAGATCTCGGGCGCCGACAAGGGCAAGGTGGAACTCAGTTACGGTTCGCAAGAGGAACTCGACCGCATTTTGGCCTTGCTCGGTCACGAACTCGAGTAGCAAGAGCAAGCATCGAAGAGGGGAGGGCAGGCACGCCTGCCCTCCCCTCACCGTGTCTCCTTCAATTCGAGGGGCCGACGAGGTAGATGTTCGGCCAGGGGCGGTACACGCTGCGTAGGGTGTCGCTCCGCACGACCTGACCGTTCTTCGTGAAGCGTCGCACGACCTCGATCGTGGCGCCCGGAGCGGCCCAATCGACTTGGACGCGGCGTCCGGGCGCCACGGTCCGGTCCACGACAAGCCGATCGGCGAGCGCCGGTTGCGTCTTCAAGGTGCGGGGAGCCAAGATCTCCACGAGTTCGGCGCGCGGCTTGCCGAACACCTGGATGCTGAGACGCGCGTCCGCGTCGTCCCAGTCGGCTTGGAACCACAAGGAACCGCCTGTGTCGTTGTCGAACTTGAGGTCCTGGCTTGGCTGATAGATCGTGGCGTCGAGCCCTTGCGGATCGTAGTAGTGGACTTGGTACGAGTGGTTGCGGCGCTCGCGAATCGGCAGGCCCGCCGCGTACAGCGAGCGGAACGCCGTCGTCGACACTTGGCAGATGCCGCCGCCGATGCCTGTCGCCGTACGTTCCCCGGCGATGACGAGGCCCGGCACGAAGCCGTTCTTGGCGCTCACTTCCCCGATGAAGGCGTTGAAGGAAAAGGTCTTGCCTTCGAACAGGCGATCTTGGAAGTGGCGAGCGCCCGCGTGGATGTTCGTGACGCGCGCACGCGACGAACCGACGTAATAAGTGTTGCCTTCACCGAGGAAGTGCGTGAGGCCGCGCGACGCGAACCACGACAAGGTGCGCTTCGGAAAACTCGTGGTGTACACGACGTTCGCCTGGGCCGCTCCCGGATCTTTGAGCGCCGAGGCGACGTTGGCCAGCGTGGCCTCCACGTCGACCTTCACGCCGCCGCGTTGTACGACACGCCATACGCCCGTCGCCGAAGCGAACTCGAAGCGCGCGTCTCGCGGATCACGCTCGAGCGTCTTCGCGAAGCGCTCGATGTCCGCGCGCAAGCTGGACGTCACGCCGAGGGCGCGCAACTGCGCCGTGCGGTCCCGCCCGAGCGCCAGCACTTGACGGGCACTTTCGGTGCCCTTCAGGCCGTTCACGAGGACCGGCACTTGCTCGCTGAACACGATCGACAGCGGTTGGGCCGCTTGGGGCGTGGCCGTCTCCGGAACGCTCGCAGGAGAAGAAGGGGCGGGCGGGGCGGGCTCCGGCTGCGGCACGGGCGCCGGCGTGGTCTCGGCGGATGGGGAAGAGGAGGGCGGCGTGGACTGCTGAGCAAAGGCGACGCCGAGGGACAACATGACGAACAGGGCGCGACGAATCACGCCCTGAGTATTTCATTCCCTCGATCGCCTTGCTTGAGGATGGTCTTCACTCAACGAGGACGGGGATCAACACGGGATTGCGGCCCGTCACCTTGCGGACGAAGCGACGCACGGCGCCGTACATGTCGTCTCGCACGTCCTCCAAGCGCTTCTTTTCGCGCAAGCCCGCCTCGACGGCTTCGAGAGCCACCTTGCGGATGTTGCCCTCCAAGTCGCGGTTGGCCTTCACGAAGCCGCGCGACACGAGTTCCACGTGCGGCGTGGGATGCAGAACGGCCGTCATGATGAGCACGCCGTCCTGACTCATGGCGAGGCGGTCTTGAATGATGTCGTCGCTGATGTCGCCGACACCGAGCCCGTCGACGTACACCGCGCCCGACGGAACCGTGCCCGTCACGCGGAAGTCGTCGGCCGTGAGGCGGACGACGTCGCCGTTCTTGGCGATGAGGGTACGCTTCGGCGGCTTCGGCATGCCCTGCGCGAGTCGCGCGTGGTTGATCTGGTGCCTGGGCTCGCCGTGCCACGGCAAGAAGAACTTGGGATTGGCGAGGTTCAGCACCATCTTGAGTTCCTCTTGAGAGCCGTGGCCTGACGCGTGCACTTTGTACGTCGGCGGATAGTAGACTTCCACGCCGATTTCGTACAAGCGGTTGATGACGGTGTTCACCGCTTCCTCGTTGCCGGGAATGGGGCTGCTCGACAAGATCACGGTGTCACCGCGGTGCAAGGCGATCTTGGCGTGATTGCCGAACGCGAGGCGCGACAAGACGCTCATCGGCTGCCCTTGCGAGCCCGTGCACAAGAACAGCACTTGAGAATCTTGCAAGTCGCCCATTTCGTCCGTGCTGACGAGGCCGTCCTTCATCTCCAGGTAGCCGAGGTTCAGCGCGACTTGCGCGTACTTCACCATCGAGCGGCCTTCCATCACGACGCGCCGCCCCAGTTTCTCGGCGACGTGAACGACGTTTTGAAGACGGTGCGTGTGCGACGCGAAGGTCGTGACGAACACGCGGCCCTTGGCGCCCTCGATGATTTTCTCGATGTTCGCGGCGATGTCCGCCTCGCTCATCGTGGTGCCAGGCCGCTCGGCGTTCGTGGAATCCGAAATCAGCATCAGCACGCCTTCGGCGCCCGCCTGCGCGATCTTGGCGAGGTGGCTGGGCTTGCCGTCGGTCGGATGCTGGTCGAGCTTGAAGTCGCCGGTGTGCACGATTCGTCCGACGGGCGTGTGCAGCACGTACCCCATGTTGTCGGGAATGGAGTGCGTCATGCGGAAGAAGTCCACGGTGAAGTGGCGCCCGATACGAATGCGCGCGTCCGTGTCCACTTCGCGAAGATCCACGTCGTTCTCGCGAATGCCGAACTCGCTGAGCTTCTCTCGCAGCAAGCCGAGGGTGAGCTTCGCCGCGTGAATGGGCACCTTCGGCAAGCGCGGCAGGATGTACGGCAGCGCGCCGATGTGGTCCTCGTGACCGTGCGTCAGCACCCAGCCTTTGATGAGGCCCGCGTTTTGCTGCAGGTAGTCGATGCGCGGAATCAGCAAGTCGATGCCGAGCATGTGAGAATCGGGAAAGGCGAGACCGCCGTCCACGATCATGATTTCGTCGCCGTAACGGTAGGCGAACATGTTCTTGCCGATCTCGCCCATACCGCCGAGCGGGATGACTTCGAGGTGCTTGTCCATTCAAAACTCCTTGGGAACTGCGCGGTCGGGGACTGCTCGAACAGAGCCGCTCAATAGGTGCGGCGATGCGTTGCAGCATGAATGAAGCGCGCCGAAACGGACGCGCAGTCGTTCCAGCGTACCATGCGGCCCCAAAAAACAAGGTGCGCTTCCTGGAATTGATGGAAGGCGCACGGCGAGATCGTTCATTTCACGACAAAGCGACCTTGGCGGCCTCCACGAGGTCGCGCGCGCCTTGCGCGAGCATGTCCTCGGCGAGTTGCGCGCCTAAGTCGGCGCACTCGTCCGGCTCACCCTCGATCGTGGCGCGGATGACTTTGGTGCCGTCGAGCGCGCCGACCCAGCCTTCGAGCAGCAAGGTGCCGCCCTTGACGTTCGCGAAGGCGCCCACGGGCGCGAGGCAGCCGGCGCCGAGCCCCGCGAGGAACTCGCGCTCGGCCGTCGTGCGGTCGTCGGTCGTCCGGTCGTGGATGGCGTACGCGACTTCGATGGACAGATCGTCGTCGCTTCGCGTCTCCAGCGCGAGCGCGCCCTGCCCGGGCGCGGGAAGCAGCACGGCGGGATCGACGAGTTCGTCGATGCGGTGGCGAAGGTCGAGGCGGATGAGTCCGGCGGCAGCGAGAATGATGGCGTCGTAGCCGTCTTCGCTCACGGCGGCGAGGCGCGTGTCCACATTGCCGCGCAGATCGCGAATTTCCAAGTCGGGTCGCACGGCACGCAAAAACGCCTTGCGCCGAACGCTGCTCGTGCCGACGCGGGCGCCCGAGGGCAGCTCGGCGAGTTTCTTGAAGCCTTCCTTGCCGATCAAGACGTCACGCGCGTCGACGCGCTTGGGAATGCTGGCGATTTCGAGGCCGTCGGGCTGCTCGGTCGGCAAGTCCTTGAGCGAGTGGACCGCGATGTCGATACGGCTGCTTAGCAGCGCGTCCTCGATGTCCTTCACCCACAAGCCCTTCTCGCCTTTGGCAGCGGTGACGAGCGCGCGACGATCACGATCTCCTTTCGTGGAGATCGTCTGGATTCGGAAGTCCGTGTCCGGCCACTCTTCCTTGAGACGCGCGACTACCCAGCGAGTTTGAGCGAGCGCCAAGGAACTGCCGCGGGTTCCGATGGTAATGGAACGCATAACATCGGTCATTATAGGCAGTTCGCCGCGCCGTGCGGGACATCCCGCCTTGGCGAAGGCTCCACGTTGAGCGGGCACGACCCACGGCGGCGCCGCCGTGAAATCGCTGGGAACGGTCGCCGCGAGGCGCTCGCGCGCACCTCGGCGGGCATTCAGCCCAAAAGAACTTCGACTTGCGAGCGCGTCGGCAGTGCGTCTTGCGCGCCGCGCTTCGTGACGGAAAGGGCGGCGGTGGCAGACGCGAAGCGCAGCGCTTCGGGCAGCGAACGGCCCTCGGCGAGGGCGGCGGCGAATCCACCGTTGAAAGCGTCGCCCGCTCCGACCGTATCGACCGACTCGACGTCGAAAGGGTCGACCGGCAAGACGCCGCGCTCGTCCACGTAGAGCGCCCCTCGATCTCCGCGCTTCACGACGACGCTTTTAGGGCCTCGCGCCAGCAAGTTCCGAGCGGCTTGCAGCGCCCCGTCGAGCGTCGACGCGTCCACGCCCGACAAGAGGCGCGTCTCCGTCTCGTTCGGCGTGAGGAAGTCCACGAGGCTCCACAGCGCGCTCGGCAGATCGGTGGGCGCCGGGGCTGGGTCGAGCATGACGAGCGCGCCCTGCTCTTTGGCGATGCCGGCGGCGGCCACGACGACGTCCAAGGGAATTTCGAGTTGCAGCAGCAAGAGATCGCCCGGCTTTAGGCGAGCTTTCAGGCGGGCGAGATCGTCGGCGCCGACCTCGCCGTTCGCGCCGGGCACGACGACGATGCGGTTTTGGCCGTGCTCGTCGACTTCGATCAAGGCGACGCCCGAGGAGCCGAGCGTGGGCGTCACGCTTCCGATATCGACGTTCGCCGTGGCGAGCGATTGCAGCAAGGTGTCGCCGAAGGCGTCGCGCCCGACTCGTCCGACGAAGGCGACGGGCGCTCCGAGCCGACCGCACGTGACGGCTTGATTGGCGCCCTTGCCGCCCGGCACGGTCTCGAAGGTGTCGCCGAGGACGGTCTCGCCGACGTTGGGAAGGCGCGAAGCGCGCGCCACGAGATCCATGTTGACGCTGCCGAACACGACGATGCTCATGCGCGAAGCATACCCTCGCTCAAGACTGCTCGTACTCGGCGCGCAGCTCCCAGCGGGTGAGGTCGCGCCATCGCCAGGTGGCGAACCCGACGATGCCGAGGGTGACGAGTCCGCCGAGCACGGTCGCACGCACGACCCCGAGGAAGTGCGACGCGACGCCGCTTTCGAGGGCGCCGATCTCGTTGCTCGTTCCGATGAAGACGAGGCTGACGGACCCGACGCGTCCGCGCATCTCGTCGGGCGTGCGCGTTCGCACGATGGCGCGGCGAACCAGCATGTTGATTCCGTCGAAGATTCCGCTCCACGCGAGGGCGATCAACGACAACCAAAAGAATCGCGACACGCCGAAGACCATCATGGACAGGCCGAAGCCGCCCACGCTGACCAGCAGCCACCAGCCGGTATGCCGCAAGGGTGGGCGGCGTGTCATCCACAGCATCACCAGCAAGGCCCCGACGGACGGAGCGGCCAGCAGGACGCCGAGGCCTGCCGGACCGACCCCAAGAATGTCGCGCGCGAAGATGGGCAGCAGCGAGATGGCGCCGCCAAACAGCACGGCGAGCAAGTCGAGCGCCATGGAGCCGAACAGCACTTGATCCTTGAAGACGAAGCGCAAGCCAGCCTCGATGCTCGCGCGAACGCCTTCGTGCGAGCGCGGCGCGGGAGGCGGCACGGGCGGCATGCGCTGCAAGGCGAGCCACGACGCTCCGTACAGCACGGCCATGATGAGGTACAGGCCGCTCGGGCCGAGCCGAGCGAGCAAGGCGCCTCCCAAGATAGGTCCGGCGATGCCCGCCACTTGCCCGACGGTTCCGAGCCAGGCGGACGCGTTGACGTAGACGCTTTGAGGCACGATGCGCGTCTCGAAGGCGGAGGACGCGGGATCGCCGAAGCCGCGCGCGAAGCCCATCATGACGACGAGCAGGTACAAACCGGCGACGGGCGTGGACGGTCCCGCCAGCGAGAGCGCCGCGAACAGCAAGGCGGCGACGATCAGCAGACCGCGCGTGACGAGCAGGATGCGGCGACGGTCGAGGCGGTCAGCGAAATGTCCGCCGAGCAGCGCGAGGCTCAGCGACGGCAACGCCGAGCACAAGCCCAGCACGCCGAGGGCGAGGGCGCTGTTGGTAAGCTGGTAGACCTGGTAGCCGATGACGACCGAGAAAGCTTGTCCGGCGAACGAAGCGCTCGCGGACGACGTGAGCAGACGACGAAAGTTGGGATAGCGAAGGGCGGCGAGAGAATCTTGAGGCGTCGTCATGGGTTGCAAACCTCGTCAGTCTACCGCACTCTCCGCAGCGTCCCTCGAAGTATGAGAACAAATGAGCTTGACAGATTATGTTTGACGCGTAACAATGGATGAGTTGCACACTGCAGGAGGACGTATGCCCACACCGCTGTATCGCCACGGAGATGTCCTGATCGCCCTCGTGCCCGCCTTGCCACTCGGCGCGCGACCCCGCCCCGATCTCGTCCTCGCGCCCGACGAGTTCGGCGGTCACCGCCACCGCGTCGCCGAACCGACGGCGGCTCGGCTCTTTTCGCACGGCGATCTGACCTTCCTGCAAGTCACTGCCGAACGTGCCACCGTGATCCACGAAGACCACCGGCCGATCGAACTGCCGCGCGGCACCTACCGAGTGTGGCAACAGCGCGAATACACGCCCGAACGCGTCCGGATCGTGCTGGACTGATCATCTTCGCACACGGGTTCGGCGTCTTCAGCCCGCGAACCCGTGCGCCTCGCCCCGACTGCGCGAATACAGGGTGATCTCATCGGCAAGCGGAGGGTCCGCTTTCGGTCTCGACATCCAGTTTCCAAGCGAAAGTCACGTAAAGGGCGCGCCCTCCATCGTGGAGCGCTTCGAGTCCTGGGGAGACGAAACGTTCTACCGCGCGGTCAACGCCATCGCCGGACCGCGTTCGTCATGGATCACCTCACCACCGCGCCGCCGGGCAAGTCGTACCTCGCGAGCGGTGACCTCTGATGCTTCGTTCGTGCTTCGTTCGAGCGACTTGAAGGTCACGCGATCCGCTCGCCGCCCACGTACACCTCTAATACCCGAAGCGCCTCGTCCAAGACCACGAAGTCGGCGCGCAAGCCGACCTCGATCCGTCCCCGATCCGAGAGACCCAGCAACTCGGCGGGCGTGCCGCTCAGCATCCGCGACGCTTCCTCTATCGGCACTCCGACCTTCACCGCGTTTCGAAGCGCCACGTCCAAGGTGAGCACGCTGCCCGCGAGCGTGCCGTCGACGAGAGTGGCGCGCCCGTTCTTCACGAACACCTTCTGCCCGCCGAGCTCGCTCTCGCCGTCCGGCAAACCCGCCGCACGAATGGCGTCCGTGATGAGCAGCAAGCGGCCCCGTTTCGCCGCCCGCGCCGCGAGAAACGCTCCCGAGTACACATGATGCAAATCGAAAATCAGTTCCGCGAATGCGGCCTCGTCGGCCAGCAAGGCGCCCAGCACGCCCGGCGCGCGTCCCATCAGCCCGCTCATCGCGTTGAACAGGTGCGTACCCGACACCGTCCCGCCTTCCTCGCGCACGGCCGCCGCGACCCGGACGGCGTCCTCGTACGCTCCGACGGTGTGTCCGAAGCTCACGCGCACGCCCGCACGCGAGAGCTTCCTCGCCGCCGCGTCCATGCCTTCGAGCTCCGGCGCGACCGTCGTCAAGCGCACGACGTTCAACGCCAACGCTTCCTCCAAGAGCGACGCGGACGGCAAGATCGTCTGCGGAGCCTGCGCGCCCAGCCGCTTCGGACTGATGAACGGTCCCTCCAAGTGCGCGCCGAGGACATCCGCGCCGCCCTCCACTCCACGCGATCGAACCTCCGCCACGCCTCGCAACGCGCTCATCACATTGGACCAGGGGGCCGTCACGGTCGTCGGGAGCATGGACGTCGTGCCGTGCGATCCGTGAAAACGCGCCATCGTCTCCACGCCCCGCTCGCCGTCCATGGTATCGCCGCCATTTCCGCCGTGCACGTGCACGTCGATGAAGCCCGGCAAGATGTACCGACCCGGAGCGTCGCCCGCCTCTATGTCCTCGATGGTCCGCCCGAAACTCACCGCGCCCGTCACGAAACCGCGCGACGTAAGAATTCTTCCCTGCAAGCGCGTGCTCATGAGGCTCATCATGACATTCCGAGCTGAAACGGCGTACGAAACACGCGAAGACTGCTAGCGTGAAAGCATGCTCTTCGACCGCGAGCAACTTCAGGCGCACGAACGCGCCGTCCTCGCGCCGTACGCCACCTTCTCCGACGCGTCGCGCGGCCGCGCCCACCCCGAACCCGAAGTGCTCGGTCGCACCCCCTTCCACGAGGATCGCGAGCGCGTCTTGCACACCGCCGCCTTTCGGCGCCTGCAGTACAAGACGCAAGTCTTCGTGAACTTCGAGGGCGACCACTACCGCACCCGCCTCACGCACACCCTGGAAGTCGCGAGCGTCGCACGCAACGTCAGCGTCTCGCTCGGCCTCAACGAGACGCTCGCCGAGACGATCACCCTCGCCCACGACCTCGGCCACTCGCCGTTCGGTCACGCGGGCGAACGCGCGCTCAACGAACTCATGCGTGAACACGGAGGCTTCGAACACAACCGGCAAAGCGTCCGTGTCGTCACGAAACTCGAAGAGCGTTCCAGCGCCCACCCTGGCCTCAACCTCACTTGGGAGACCTTGGAAGGGCTCGCGAAGCACGAGCCCCTTGCCGAAGGCGACCGAACCGTGGGGCGGCCCAGCCTCGAAGCGCAACTCGCCAACGTCGCCGATTCGGTCGCGTACAACGCCCACGACCTCGACGACGGCCTGCGCAGCGGCCTGATTTCGCCGCGCGACTTGCGCGACGTCGAACTTTGGATGTACCTCGTGCGCCGACTCGGCGTGGACGAACGTGACTTCGGCGACCGCGAGCGGCGCGCCGTCACACGCGAACTCCTTAGGTGGATGACCGACGACCTCATTCGAGAAAGCAACCGCCGCTTGGAAGACGCGGGCGTTCACAGCCCCGAGGATGCGCGAAGCCACCCGGCGACGCTCGTCTGCCACTCGCGCGAAGCGCGCGACCTTCTCGCCGACCTCGGCCGCTTCCTCTTCACACACCTCTACCGTCACCATCAAGTCGTGCGGCAAATTCACCAAGCCGAGCTGATCCTCGGCGCCCTCTTCGACGCGTATCGCGCCCGCCCAGCCCTCTTGCCGCCCAACGTTCGCGCGCGCGAAGCTACCAGCGGATTGGAGCGCACCGTTTGCGATTACCTCGCTGGAATGACCGACCGCTTCGCGACCGACGAGTACCGTCGCCTCTTTCAGCCACGCGCCTGGTGACGGTAAAGCGCGCAGCCGTTGACAGCTTGTTCGTCCTCTGCTAGCCTACTATCCGCTTGACCTGCGGGAGTAGCTCAGCTGGTTAGAGCGCACGCCTGATAAGCGTGAGGTCGGCCGTTCAAGTCGGCCCTTCCGCACCAAGAGAAAACCCCGTCTTTGGCGGGGTTTTTTATTTTGACCGTGACTGAGTAGGAGTAATGAAGTGAGCGGCGACTGTAGTAGGGCTAGCTCGCTGCCCATTTCCATAGTGGTGTTGCACGGCAACGAGGCACGAACCCTATAGCTCTCGTGCTGTCTACAAAGATGAAGCCGCGCTCAACCCCTACGGCGTTCCCACCTACTCTTGTTGGATATCCTCAACAACAGCCTCATGACCTCCGATGCCAACTCATCCTCGCGTAGGCACGACCCGCTCTTCGAACACGAAGGCGAGATGGCAGCGCGCATGCGCGACTTCGACTGGACTGCCACACCCCTCGGCCCGCCCGACACCTGGCCGAGCGCCCTGCGCACCTATGTCCATCTGATGCTGACGTCCAGGCAACCGATGTACCTCGCGTGGACGCCCGACCTCATCGCGCTGTACAACGACGCTTACCGCCCGATCCTGGGCGCGGACAAGCATCCGAAGGCCCTGGGGACGCGTACCGCAGACATCTTCGGCGACGACGGTTATCCGGGACTCAAGCCGGTGTTCGACGCGGCGCTCCGAGGTGAAAGCGCCGCGTTCGAGAACCTCCTCGTGCCCCTCGTGCGCCACGGGTACTTGGAGGAGGACTACTTCGACGTGAGCTTCTCCCCAGTGTACGTGGGGACGCAGGTCTACGGAGTGTTCTCGTCGGTCACCGAAACTACCGAGAGGGTCCTCAGCGCACGCCGCACAAAAACCCTCGCGGCCCTCGCCGCCACCCTGCTCGGCGCACACGACCTCGCGCAGATCGTGCAAGCCACGCTCGACCTGGCTCAGCACAACCCTACCGACTTGCCGTGCATGTTGCTGTACGTGCCCGCCATCTCAGGAGAAGGGCAACTGGCCGACGCGGTCGGCTGGCGCGACGAAGACCTCGCCGAGTGGCGCACCCGGCCCTCGACTTGGCTCACCGAACGTGAAGCGCGCGTCGTCCCGATCACTCCCGTCGCGGCGGGGCCGTGGCCGGAACGGGTGACGCACTTGGTCGTGCTGCCCCTCGCTTCCAGCGACGAGCAAGCACAGTTAGGCGTGTTCGCTGTTGGCCTCAATCCACGCAAACACCTCGACGACGCGTACCACGATTTTCTCCAGTTCTTCAGCGCCCAACTCACTTCCGCATTGCGCAACGCCCACCTCACCGAGGAGTTGCGGGAGCGCAACACCGATCTCGCCGCGCGCAACCACGCTCTAAGCGCCTTCGAGGAGTGGACGCGCGACCTCACCTTCGACCTCGACGCAGACGAGTTGATCGAGCGGGCGCAAGCGCTCGTGAGCGATCTGCTGCCCCTCGACGCCGCCGCGTATTACGAGCGCGAAGGCGACCGATGGTTCTTGAAGCACCTGCGAGGTGAGTACGGCAACGAAGACCTCCGACGCGCTCACGAGCAATGCTTGCCGCACGCCACGACCGACAGCATGCGCATTCCGTTCGAAACAGGCGAAACGTTCTACCAAGACGCGTACGACGTGAGCACCGACAGCTTGCCGGAGCACACCGCGCACGTGAGCGCCACCGTCATGATGCCGCTCAAGACGACCCGAGGCGTGCGCGGTATTTTCGGCTTGGCGGTGTTCAGTCGTTCAGGCTGGACGACTGCGGAACGCGCCATTATCGAGACGGTGGGGCGCAGCTTGAGCCTCGCACTCGACCGGGCGGAAAAGATCGCGGATCTCGCGCGGGAACGCGCCTTGCTCGCGAGCGCCAACGAGGAACTCGACGCTTTCGCGTACAGCGTCTCGCACGACCTTCGAACGCCGGTGCGACACATCATGGGGTTCAACGAGTTGCTGCGCAAATCGTTCGGGGCGGGGCTCGACGCGAAAGCCACTCGGTATTTGCAGGTGGTGGACGATGCGGCGGCGCGCATGAATACCCTCATCGACGCGATGCTCGACTTGTCGCGCACGTCCCGCTTGTCGTTGCGCTGGGGCATCGTGGACCTCAGGGCGATCGTGTCCTCGGTGCGGGCCGAGTCGCAAGCGGACGTGCTGGAGCGGCACGTGACGTGGCGGGTGTCCGCGTTGCCGCTTGTGACGGCCGATCACGATTTGCTGCGTCAGGTGATGGTGAACTTGCTCTCGAACGCGCTGAAGTACACGCGCACGCGAGAGGAAACGGTGATCGAGGTGTGGGCCGAGGAACGCGAGCGGGAGTGGGCCGTGTTCGTGCGGGACAACGGGGTGGGCTTCGATCCGCGCTACACGGACAAGCTCTTCGGCGTGTTTCAACGCCTGCACCGCCAAGAAGAATTCGAGGGTACGGGCGTGGGGCTCGCGAACGTGCGGCGCATCGTGCAACGCCACGGGGGGCACGTGATGGCACAAAGCACGACGGGGCAAGGCGCGACGTTCGGCTTCACCTTGCCGAAGCACCCCTGACGGCGCTACGTGAAGCCGGCGGTTTCGACGGGTTATACAAGTAAACCAATGTGGACGGTGGACTAGTGCAAGCTCGAGGCGGCCCGTTGCGAGGGCTTCGGGGGCGCGAAGAGAACTGGTGCTTTGGCCCGCACTTCGTCGTCCAAGACATGCCGGTAGATGTCGAGGGTGATGCTCACCTTCATATGACCCTTATGGATGAGAATCCTGCTCACCACCTTCCTGTGAAAACGCCAGACGGCTCGCCTTCAGCACGTCGTCACCCTCTTGAGGGCGAAAATGGCGGGCGCGTTCGCTGCACAGTACGTCTTCTGCTGGCCTTCGTAGGCACCGTTCCTCGTTGCCTGACCGACTTCACTTCTGCGTAGATCATGTGCGCTGATCGTCAAGGCATGGAGCCTTCTTGCGCCTCCTCGATGAACTTCGGCGAGACGGCGCTCCAAAGCACGAGTGCGAACAGCACGCTCACGGGAAGCCACAGCGCCCCGAACCCCAACTTGGCATGACCCAGACCGCCGCCGACTTCGCCGATGGCGAAGCACAACCACAAAGAGGCGAGACGACGCGCCTCCCGTCCCGCTTCGCGCAATCCTGTGAGGCGCGCCGCGATCATCCGCCCGAACTTCGCGAGCGTCCCGGGAACGTACGTGACGCCCACGTTCCCGAGGTCGGTGCGGCTCAGCGCGGCGTTCTGCACCCCCATTGCAAGCACCGTCAGTACGAACGCGGGTGAGAGCTCGTTCCCGTCGTCCGGAAGCATCGCGGCGCCGCCGAGCAGCAACGCCTCGGTGAGCCGCACCACCCGGAATGCGCGGCGGACCGCCTAAAATGCGACGAGCGCGCCCACGCAGGCTCCACCTACATAGAGCAGGATCGGAAGAAGGCTGAGGGCCGCGCCACGCACGTCGCTCCGAGCGGCCTCCACACTCATCTGCGTGGTATTCCCGCTCATGAACGACACGAACACTTCTGAAAAGCGGAGGAACCCGACGGCGTCCACACAACCGGCCGTCGCGGCCAACACCCATGTCAGTGCGCGTAGGAAGCGCCCTCCTCGGAGGGCGCTTCGCGCTTCAGGGGCGCCTCGTTCACGATCAGTCGAAGGGCGTGGCGCTGGCAAACTGCTCGGTGGTGAGCGAGAAGCCCCAGCACTGCCGCGTGTTGAACACCACCGCCTGCTGGCAGAAATCCGGGCTGGACGTCGCACAGGCGTCTTCGAGCAGTACCGCGTTGTAATCGCGGAAGTACGCGTCCTCCATCGTCGTCGAGACGCACTGATCGATGTTCACGCCCGCCAGGAACAGGGTGCTGATGCCCTGCGTGCGCAGCACTTGGTCGAGGTGCGTGCCGTAGAAGCCGCTCATGCGCACCTTCTCGATGTGGATGTCCTCGTCGCGCATCAGGATTTTGAGTTCGTCGATCATCTGCGCGCCCCAGGAGCCCTCGGTGAGGACCTTTCCATGGTCCAATTCCTGGCCGATGCCCTTCTGCGAAGGTTCGTGCTTGAACGAGTACAGCGTGGGCGCGCCAAGGTTGCGCAAGTCCTCTCGGTTGTGCCAATACACCCAGATCACCCACATGCCGCGCTGACGCGCAACCTCGAGCGCCCGCACGACCCCCGGAATCGCCTCGCGGCAACGGCGGTAGTCCAAGCCGGACGCGTCCGTCCAACCGCCCGGAGAGCAGAAGTCGTTCTGCATGTCGATGATCACGAGGGCCTGTCGATCGACGCTGTCCACGAACGGTTTGAGCTGCGCGTCGAACCGCAGTAGGCCCTGTTTGCCTCGCTGAGGAGCGAGATGAACGTAGTCCTCGTGAAGGTGCCAGCGATCGGCGCTCGCCGCGAACTGCACTCCGCCGTCTTCGGCCTCGGCGTAGATTTCCCGGTGATGGCTCTGCTTCTCGGTCATCTCGTCTCCTTTTCGCCCTGCACGATAGACGGCGAGCGCCGAGTGGCGAGGCAAAGAAGGCTCAAGTGCGCGTTCATGCACGGCCAAGTCCAGCTCTCCCCACTTCTTCCAAGGATGCCTTTGGACGCTTCTCAACCCACCCACGGAAGTTCGTGTGACACTCCACGTACCCTACCGAGGAGGTCGCGCGCGTGAATCAATCCGAGGATTTCAATCAAGTCGACACGGTCGGCCGAGCGCAACGCCAGGAACAAGCGCAGGATCACGACGAGGCCTCCGCTCACGACCATGGCGGTGATCGGCCCGGCGATCAAGGAGAGGGGGGCGTGGGAGCCGACCGAAGTTACGGTGATTTCCCCGGTTTCCCCGAGCACTCGCCGAGCGAGCCACAAGCGCCCGGAGAGGATGGAGTGCCGGGCATCAGCGACGTGGACCGAAGTTACGGTGACTTCCCGGGCTTTCCCGAGCATTCGCCGGACGAGCCCGCTGAGTAAGCGTCGGAAGATGATGCGAACAGTCACGCGCACCTTCACCATGGATGAGGGCACGCTCGGCGAGGTGCGCACGCGCCCATACGGAAGTGCCTGTCAAGAATGGTCGAGGTTTACGCTGTAGGGCGGTACGTTCCCAAGGCGCGGTACTTTCCGAGATTCAGGGCACGTGGCGGCACACCGAGACTTGGATGGTTCCCTGAGGGGCCGTGGGAAACCGCAAGAGGACGCGGTCGAGCGGGCCCGGCGGTAACTCGAGGTAGAAGGTGCCGGTGTTGCTCGTTCGGGAGTGGAGCGCCGTCTCGGCTCCGTTCAAGTTGACCGTGCGAATGGCGCGGTCGGTCAATTGCAGGTGCACGTAATCTCCGGTCGTGACCGTGACGGGGGTGGGCAATGGCAGCGACGTCTCGGCGGCGAGTGCCTCCACGGTCCCAGCGAACACTCGCCGCGTACCCGTACAAGGGCCTTGAACGGCGGCCGCCATTCGGGCCAGGAAGCCGGGCTGGATACCTCCGGTCTCGAACGACCAAATCAGGAAGCGAGGAGGAGCCGCGCGGTAATTTCCTGAAAGCAGGTAGGTTTCCAGCGGCGCGGTCGCTGCCCCGCCGGGCACGGAGTGGTTGACAAGGTCGCGTTGAAGCTTTTGGCGCAGCAGGGTGGCGAACGTCGACTCGACGCTGTGACTGTCTCCGACGAGGGCGATGCCGGGCTCTTCGGCGTCCAGCAGGTCGCCCCCGGCGCCCGTCGTTTCCGTCACGAGCGACACGTACGGTTCGGGCGGCAAGATCTGACCGCAATACTTCTTGACCATGGCGGCGAAGGAACCGGGATACAACGCGTTGTACCGGCGCACCTTCGGCTCGAACGCCGGTAAGTCGCGGTAAGCCGCTCGACTTCGCATCTCCTTGGCGAGGTCCTCGGCGACCAGTTCGGCGAGACGCGGCGTCCAATGGTGATCGTAGCGGAAGTAGAGCGCCTGACCGCTCGTGTCGGACAGGCCGAGCGCCACGACGTTCGACGCGTACACGCCCGCCGACCGAAACGACGCGATGTACTCGGCGTAGCGCGAACGCAAGAAGTTGATGTCGGTCGGACGGCGCAGCGTGGCGACGTCGACCTTGTCCCAAGTCACGAGGCCCTTTCCGGGAATCACCACCATCAGCAGTTCGGTGCCTTGGGCGCGCAACGCGTCACGAAAGCGGATGAACTCGTCGCGCATCCGTCCCGTCAAGGCGGGCGGGCTGTTCTCGAAACTGTAATACCCGAACAGCCAGCCGTCCTTTCCTTGATTGACGAGCCGCGCCCAGGTGTCCTCGGGCGCGTACCGCCGCGCGTCGAAGGCCGCTTCGCAAATCGGCGTGACGGCGGTCGGCGCGGCGCTTTGCGCGGCGGACGTGGAAGCGAGCGTCCACGCTCCGAGCGCACTCAACATCGTTCGGATGGCGGCTCGCACGGGATTTCGCTTCATGAGGCATCCTCCTAGGGGTGTCGAGCGGCGACGTCGGAAGCCACCGCTTCGGCAAAGTCTTGAGCGACGAACCGTTCGGGAATTTCCCAAATCACCAGCTTCGGGGGCGTGTCGGCGAAGTCCGGGCCGCTCAGATAACGTGCCATGGGAATCGCTGGACCGACGCCTTCCTCGGCGGCGTTGAGGACGTCCGCTCGCAACGCCTCGGCCAGCCAAGCGGCGAATCCCCAGCGAGAAGCGGCGCTGTAACTCGTGCCCACCAAGACCACCGGCACGTCTTCCTCGCCCAGCAAGCTCGATTCGCCGAGCCGCTCCAACCGCACCGTCGGCACGTCGTCCGGTCGCGGCCCGAGACGCTCGCGCCACGGGCCGAGCGGGACGAAGCGCGTGAGATCCCCAGCATACGGTACCCGGTTCAGCGTCCGCACGGTGAAGTCGCTTCGGGGCAACTTCGAAGTGAGCCGCGTCACGTACCCGGCCACAGCCCGCGCGGCGGCCCGAGCGCCGAACGGAGACCAGTGCGTGTCGGTTCGTAAAAAGACGGAAGCGGTGCGTTGGGCAGCGATCAACGGGCCGCTCAAGTCCAAGGCGTTCACGCCGACGTCGCTCAAGCGGGCCGTGAAGCGCTCGGCGCGTCGGCTCACGGACGACGGAAGCGCGTAGCGCCCGAGGTGATCGCGAGCGAGCCGCGCTTTGGCCGGCACGACGACGACGAGCAAGCTCGCGTCTCGCGCCGACAACTGCCGAGCCACCTTCGCTACGAAGGTGGCGTTGCGGTCCATCTGACGTGTTTCGTCACGTGCCCTCGAGAACTCCTCGGTGGTGTACAGCCAGCCGTTGCGTCCCACCAGCGCGCCCGGCCGCGCTTCTCTGAATACGAGGTAATCGAAGGCGCCCCAGGCCGTCACGCCCCAATTCCGAAGTACCAACGATCGGTCGAGGCTTTGCTCGGTGTCCTTGGCCCACGTTCCACGGAGCAAGGTCGTGCGGGAGACGTCGGGGCCCAGCTTCAACGATGGAAGCGCGAGCACCGCGCCGACCGTCAGGCAGGCCAGGAAGTAGACGCCGGACGCCCACGCGACGCTCCTCTCTCGCGCCGTCTCGGCGTTCGGGGGAGGTCCGACTGACGAATTCTCGGAAACATTCACCGTCACACCTCAAAACTGGAAGTACAGAAAGGGCGTGTACGACTGAGCGTTGAGCTTCAGCACGCTCAAGGCGAACAAGGGCAGCACGACGAAAGCGACGGCGCTTCGCAACGCGAAGCGCATCCCGGCCTTCTTGATGTTCAAGGCTTCGCTCCAGCGGGACCACGACGGCGAGACGAACACGAAGGCGAGCGCGAGCAGCATCACCGCCACTTGGCTTCCGCGCACTTGCCAAGCGAGGTCGTCGCTGAGGGCCAAGCCGTTGAAGCCGAACAACCCTCGATAGACGGTCCAAGCCGAGCCGACACTTTCGGCTCGAAACAACACCCAGCCGAGCATCACCAGCAGCAAGGTGCCGAGCATGGCGAGGACGGGCGGCTTGGAAGTCCTCGCCGAGGCGTTCTTCCCGGCTTCGCCATGCCAGCGTTCGAAAGCCAGCAGACTGCCGTGCCACGCGCCCCACAGCACGAACGTCCAGTTGGCTCCGTGCCAAAGGCCGCCGAGCACCATGGTCAACCACAAGTTGACGTAGGTGCGCGCGCGGCCTCGGCGGTTTCCACCCAAGCTGATGTAAAGGTATTCGCGCAGCCAACTGGACAAGCT
This sequence comes from Deinococcus yavapaiensis KR-236, assembly GCF_003217515.1. Lineage (NCBI taxonomy): Bacteria > Thermotogati > Deinococcota > Deinococci > Deinococcales > Deinococcaceae > Deinococcus > Deinococcus yavapaiensis. The sequence continues at coordinate 152,737 of NZ_QJSX01000012.1, forward strand.
CATGTGCCATCGACGCCAAAACTCGGTGATGGAGCGGCTGATATAAGGATGATCGAAGTTCTCCGGAAAGCGGAAGCCCAGCATCAACGCGAGGCCGATGGCCATATCCGAGTAGCCGCTGAAGTCGAAGTACAACTGCAGCGTGTACGCCACCGTGCCGAGCCAAGCGTCGGCCATGCTGGGATTCGGCAAGTCGAATGCCTGACCGACGAGCGGCGCGATGGTATCGGCGATCAGCACCTTCTTGGCAAAGCCGATCATGAAGCGGTGGGACCCTTGCCCGAACAACGCGAAGGAATGGACGCGCGAGCGGAACTGCTCGGCGAGCAAGTTGTACTTGAGCACCGGACCGGCGATGAGGTGCGGAAACAAGGCGATGAAGGCGGCGAAATCGATGAAGTTGCGAGTCGGCGCCGCGCCGCCACGGTACACGTCCACGAGGTACGAGATCGCGTGAAAAATGAAGAACGAGAGCCCGATCGGAAGCAGGACCGGCGCCCACGCGAACGGCTGCAATCCCAAGGAGCTCACCAGGGTGTTGAACGACGACACGCCGAAGTTGGCGTACTTGAAGTAAGCCAGCACGGCGAGGTTGCCCACTATTCCGGCGCTCAACCAGGCACGCCGTCGAAATTCCGGAGCGCGTACCATTCCCAACGCGACGAGGTAGCTTGCGAGCGTGACGGCGAACAGCAACGCCAGAAAATCGAAGCGCCACCAACCGTAAAACGCGTAGCTGCCCGTCAAGATCCAAGCGCTCTTGGCGCGAAATGGAAGCAGGAAATAGACGGCCAGGAAGATCGGCAGGAAAACGAACAGGAAGATATTGCTGCTGAAGACCATGTCGACCGCTTCAGGGCCGCAGCGTACTGTTGCGTGTGAGTGTGGCCGACGTCTTCGTCACGACGACCGAATAGGCCGCGCCGCGTTCGAGTTCCACTTCGCGGAACGTTTCGATGGCCTTTCCGGCGGCAAACACGGCGAAGGTCACGCGGACGCCGTTGACGAGCCTCTGCGCCGTCAGGCCCCGCTTGACGTCTTCCAAGACGGTGGTCTTTCCATCGGCGGTGCGTAGGTCGACGCGTTCGTGCTCTCCGAAGTTGTACAGCACCACCAGCGCGCGGCCGCGGTTGGTCACGTCGGGATCTTCCACGAGACGCGGTGATCCGTCACCCACCACGACCGAGTAAAACCGTCCGGCGGCCACGCGTAACGTCTGCCGGACCGCGCCTGAAGCGACCACGACGTTGCCTTGTCGCACGACTCGGTAAGGGCTGGGATTGCCGGACGGCACCGAGACGGCGGCCGAACCGAGGGTGGCCGTGACGTCGCGCGCGGCCGTGTTGATCAGCCGAACGAACGCGCTGTCGGGAGGCGGGGCCGCTTCGTACAAGCCGTCGTCGGTTTGTGCCGAGGAGGGCGAGAGCGACAAGGACAGACCGAGCCCCAAGGTCAGCAGTGCGGGCATCCACGGCCGCTTCGCCGCGTGCCGGGGAGACGTGAAGGTCGGTTGGCGTGATGACTGAGCGCGTGATCGGGCATTCCACATGTTCGAACCTCCAGCAGAAGGAGAGAGGCACGCCGCCGAAGGGGAATGCGTATGAGAGGTGGATGCGAGCCCAATGCAATTGACGAAGGTGAGCAAAGCGTAGTCAGCCGATTTTCGCTGCTTTGTGGCTTTGGTCACACTGTGTTGTTTTGACCAACACGGCTCTCTCGCTTCGCTCCGAAGTCAATCGTCCCGATCAATGCGTTGAAGGGCGGCGTGGAACCGCGTCTCGTTCATGATGGCAGCGAACACTCGCATCCACGTCCGCTTTCCTGTGATAAGCGTCGGTCGCTCACCGAAGGCGTGTGCGGCGCCCAAACCATACCGGGGGTGACGCACTGTACGAATGACGCTTCGAGCGCCACCGCTTCCGACTTTCCGTACTGTGGCGGTGAGTCGGAGAGAGGAGAGGCCTGTCTCACCCTTCTCTTTCGTCGTGGATCGACTCAGCACGAAAAGCAGCTATAGATTCGCGTTGCCGCTTCGCGCTCAAGATTCGCTTCGCAATAAACCGTGACCTTCAAAGCCTTGTCTTGTGCGTACCGTGGAATTGTTGCTGCCGATGCAAGGGCAGCAAGGTCAAGGTGAACACGCACGGCCTACCCAATTGCCCGAGCGCGTCCAAGAATTCATCCACGATCTCTTGAAGAGATCTCGAATCGGCCTTCGTCGAGGCGGAAGGGAGCCGCTTCAATCGGCGTCCTTCAGATTGGTTCTGCAAGATTTCTGTGATTTCGGCAGTGACAATATGGCTGCGTGATGTTCAAAACTCATCGTGCCTGTAAAGGCACTCTGCGGGTGGCTTTGACGGCCGCCCTTCTGACCGGTGTCGCCGACGCCGCTACCCTCAAGATCGCCACCATGAGCCCGCTGACCGGGGAGTTGAGCGCCATCGGAGTGGAAATCAAACGCGCCACGGAACTCGCCATCAAAGACCAAGCACCCGCCTTTCGCGCCTTGGGGCACACGGTGGTGCTCGCGTCGTTCGACGACAAAGGCGCGCCCGTCACGGCCGCGCAGGAAATCAAACGCGTGATCGCCGATCGAAGCATCCTCGGCGTGGTAGGGGCGTACAACTCGGCGGTGTCCAACGTCATCGGGGAAGCCACCGCGGCGTCCAATCTCGCCGTGATCTCCCCGGCGAGCAGCAACGACGCGTTGACCACCCAAGGATGGACTCATTTCAGCCGTCTGGTGCCACCCGACAAGTCTCACGCGGTCGCCGCGTTGAACTACATGACGACTGAACTCGACGCCAAGACCGCTTACGTGATCTCCGACAACACCGGCTACGGCAACGGCCTGACCAAGACAGTGATGGCCGAGATGAAGAAACGCGGTGTGAGCGTCGTCAACTTCGTGGGGGTTTCCACCGAAGAGGAAGCCGCCGCTACCGTCAAGAAAATCAAGACCGCCGATGTGGACGTGGTGTACTGCGGCTGCTACGAGAACGTTCTGGCTCCAGTCCTCAAGAACCTGCGTGCCGAAGGCGTCAAGGCTACCTTCATGGGCGCTGGAACTCTTGACTCTCCCAGCTTTGTCAAGCGCGTGGGCATGGACGCGCAAGGTGCCGTGTTCACCACCGGCTTCGGGCCGATCACGTCGTTCACCAGTGCCAGCGGCTTCATCGAGAAGTACAAGACGGCGTACGGCACCGTGCCAAGCGGGATGGCGGGCTACGCGTACGACGCGGCCACCACCTTGCTGTTGAGCATCCGCACCACGGGCGGCAGGGGAATCCCGAGTCGGGCCGATGTGGCCGCCGCGGTTCGCAAAACGAACCTCCCGGCTTGCCTTAGCACCGCCGCCGGTAACTGCGTGACGGTGTCGGGCGCCATCGGCTTTGCCCCGGACGGCGATCGCGACCGTTCTCGCCTGCTGGTCATGAAGTTCAGCAACCTGCTGCAACCTCAAATCGAAAAGATCTACATCATCAACGCCCAGTAAGCCCCTGAAGTACGCTTCCCTTCTGCTTTTCAGCGCCTCGGGCACCCCGGATTCGAACGTCGGCGGGGCGCCCGAGATTGGCATTCGCGGTGGGAACCTCGCCGACGTGACGTCGTCCGCGACGCCGAGCGGCGTGATGCGGACCAGCATCCCCTGAAGGCAAGAGGTGGAAAGGAACGTCCCATCACTTTCTGCAGCTACGTCGCCTGGCCTTGAAGGCTTCCCTCGTCACTGGGTGCGCATGTAGGCGTGCTCTTCACGACGGACGCGGCGGGGAACACGCGTGGTCTTCCTTCAAAGCTCGATTTCACCTCCAGGATCGACAGAACCTCGACATCCACGCGCTTCAGGCGCATCGATTGCTCTTGTTGCGCGCCCAAGGCTCGCCATCGACGAGCATCGTGCCGTTTTGCAACGCGATGGGCACACGCGTACGACTTCCGTCCTGCATTTCCAGCAGCACGACGGCCGTCGACGCTCCCGTCGGAGCGACACGCCAACGTCCGAACGCTTCCTCATGGCTGGGATTCGACAAGTTCATCCCAGGAAACTCCGTACCTCCCGGCACGCTCACGCTCGCGTTGAAGGCACGGAAGAAGGCGTACTGCCCGTCGGAGCAGAAGTGCGCGGACTGCTCCGACGTGTGATTGGCGCTGGAGCTCACCTTGCGCACCATCATGCCTTTGAGGGCCTCCTGCCACTGCCGTACGAGGTTCCCCTGCTGCGGAGCGGTGAAACGAATGGAACCGATGAGGCCGTCGAGCACTTGCGCGTCGACGCGCTCGTGAGACGCCCGGAAGAGCACGGCGATGATGGCGTGTCCATGCGGCCCGATGAAGGCGCGTGCTTCGCCCAGCCACGCCTGAGCGGCGAACGACGCGGTCACTTGATTTCCTCGCGTTTGTGGCGAGCGTGTCACGGCCAATTCGAGGTCACCGAACACGAGCGGTTGCGACAAGGACTCCTTGATTTCGGCGGCGGACGCGTTGGGTTGGAACGTCACGAGGATGGCCACGTCCCGGTTTCGATGCTTCTCTCGATGAGGCAACTGCCGGGGAGCATGGTCCTGCCAACGGCGAGTTGATTCGCGAGCGTTCGAACGACCTGGGGCGCAACGTCGAGGAGCGTCCGTCCTCGAGGCTGACAAGCTCGAGTCACGAGGCGCCGTGAGGCAAGAGGCACGTGCGCACGCGCGCCTTGACCTCCGAGGACGCGAACGACGCATCCACGGCCATGAGGTTGCACGCCAAGAAGTCACTCGCCGTCCAACCGAACGTGCGTGCGAGGCGCTCGTACTCCTGTGTCAAGGTGACATTCGACAAGGTGCGCGTATCCGTATTGACGCTCAACGCGACGCCCGCGCGGCGCAGTCGGTCGACCGGGTGCTCGGCCAGCGTCGGGAACACGCCGATTTGCACGTTACACGACGGGCAGAGTTCGAGGTGGATGTCTTCGCGCTTCAAGTGTTCGATCAGCGCGTCGTCCTCGATGCTGCGCACGCCGTGCCCGATGCGCGAAGGACGCAAGTGTCGCAGCGTTTCCCACACGCTCTGCGGCCCGACCGCCTCACCCGCGTGCGCGGTGCGGTGAAGTTCCTCGCGCACCGCGAAATCGTAAGCCGCGACGTGCGCGGTCAACGGGAAGCCCGCCTCGTCTCCTGCCAAGTCGAGCGCCACGACACGCGTTCCTCGCCATTCGCGCACGAGCCGCGCCGTCTCGAAACTGGTTTCGGCATCGAAGTGCCTCAGAGAGCACAAGATGACGTTGGCCTCGACGCCCGTTCGCGCCACGGCCTGCTCGACGGCGTCATTCACGATCTGCACGGCGTCACGCGCCGTGAGGTCTCCTTGAGCATGCAAAAAGGGCGCGAAGCGCAGTTCGGCGTATACGACGCGGTCGCGCCGAAGTTGCTCGAACACGTCGTTCACCGCGAGGCGAAGCGCCCGCGCCGTTTGCAGCAGTTCCACACTGCGCGGCGCGCACCTCAAGAAGTCGGCGAGGTTCGTGCATTTCGCGGGCGCGACGAACTGAGACTCGAACTCGGCGCGCGTCACGGTCGGATCGAGGAGGTGCACCGTCTCGAAGCTCAGCGAGCAGTCGAGGTGCAGGTGCAACTCGACTTTCGGCAGGGCGGCGAGGCTCGCCGGGGTCTCGTCGTTCACGGCGTCGGCGTCCTTGCGGCGACGGCCGCGTGCAGCATCGCGAGAAAACGCTCGCGGTCCACGCGCAGCACGACGTAGACGTTCGGAGCTCGGCGTGTCGTGCCGATGTGGTCGACGACCGTTTGCCCGGTCGTGAGCTCGCCGCGCGTCTCGACATCCACGAACAGGCGGCGCGCCTCGGTGACGATGGCCGGGTCGAGGGCGACGGCCATCGCGATCGGGTCGGGCAGGTCGAAGCCTTCGATCTGCGTGTTTTCGCGCGCCCAGCGGTCGAGCACCGCTTGGATGTCCACGGAGAAACGAGCGAGCGGCGTGCCGACATCGCGCAGCGTGGCGATGTCGCGCGGTGAGAACATGGCGAATTGCCACGACACGTCCCAGCCGATCATGGTGAGCGGAAGGCCCGAAGCGAACACGATCTTCGCGGCCTCCGGGTCGGCCCAGATGTTGTACTCCGCGACAGGCGTGATATTGCCGTGCATCTGCCCGGTGCCGCCCATCACGTAGCAGGCCGCGACTTTGTGCGAGATGGAGGGGTCGCGCAGCAGGGCGGCCGCGACGTTGCTCAGAGGCCCCAAGGTGACGAGGGTGAACTCGCCGGGGTGCCGATTCACAAGGTCCACGAGGACGTCCACCGCGTGGCCCGGAGCGGGCGCGCGGCCCACGAGAGGCAGGCCAATGTCGCCCATTCCGTCCTCGCCGTGAATGTGCTGCGCGGTGTGCAAGGGGCGCAGCAAAGGCTTGTCAAGCCCTTCGTACACGGGGACGTGCGCGCCGCACAGTTCCAAGGTGTACAGGGCGTTTTGCACGCCTTGCTTCATAGGCACGTTGCCCGCGACGATCGTGATCGCCTCGACGTGCACGCCTGGGTGCTTCAAGGCCATCACGAGGGCGACGGCGTCGTCGCTGGCGGTGTCCGTGTCGATGATCATTCGTTTCACGATAGTCCTCCGGGAAAGGCTTCGAGTTCAGCGCGGGTGAGCATGGCCGCCTGCGCGCCTCCACTCGTGCAGACGAGGGGAGCGGCCGAAGCGGAGGCGACGAGGGCCGAGGACGCCCGAGAACGTCCCCGCAGCCCTGCCTGGGACGCCGAGCGTCACGATCGCGGTGTGCGCGCACAAGCGCTCGGCGACCTTGGTCCCGTGGCCTCCTTGCACGACGAGGTCGCGCGCTTCGCCGTGGTCGGCGGAGGTGACTCGAGTTGCATCAGCAGGGGAGACGACGCCGTAGGGGTCATGTTCGCCGCTGGCTTTCGCGATGACGACGATGGCGTTCTCGTCGAGGCCAAGCACACCGCCAAGGGTCACGTCGTGGGCAAGTCGTGCGGCGGCGAGCGCCTGACTTACATCCTTGCCGACGCCTGTCGAAGCGTCAAAGCGATCGCCTCGCGGCTCGCGCAGCTTCGGCAACGCGCGGACGCGAACGACGATGTCGGCGTTGACGGGGCCTGCCTCACGGGTCATGCGCACCTCCTAAGTCACACGTGTGACTTAGGCATGGTACGGCGTTTCCTTACAAACGGCAAGCGGTACGAGACTCAGCGGGGCGGCGCGGACGAGCTTCGAATGACCAGGCGAGTCGGGAGCACAGTCGGGGCCGCCTCGACGGTCACGCCACGCAACACGCCGAGCAGCGACTCGACCGCTTGACGCCCGAGTTCCTCGGGCTCGGCGGCGACCGTCGTGAGCTCCGGCTCGACGACGCGCGCCACGTCGAGGTTCCCGAACCCAACGACCGACAAATCGCTTGGAACGACGACGCCTTCTTCACGCGCCGCCTTGAGCAGCGCGGCCGCGAGCAGATCGTCGTCACACACGACGGCGGTCGGTCTCGGCTCGGCCCGCAGCAAGGCGCGGGCGGCACTTCGAGCGGCATCGAACTCGAGGGGAGCGCGCGCCGACCACGCTTCTCGCATCCCGAGGCCCGCCTCGGCGAGGGTACGCACAATCGCCTCGGCACGCACCGCGAAAGTGTCGTGCGCGAGATCCGCCGCGAAGTGACCGATCCGGCGATGACCAAGGTCGAGCAAGTGCGTCACGGCCGCCCGCATCCCCCCCGGCACATCCAGCAGCACCGATGCCATACCGTCGCGCTCGACCTCGACGAGTACGCACGCGCCGCCCAGCGCCTCGAACGAGACGCTCGACGGCGCACGCCACAAGACGAACCCGGACACCGCGTGCGAGGACAAGGTGTGGATCAAGCGCTCTTCCCAAGCGGCGTCCTGCTCGGCGTTCACGAGCAAGACGGCGTATCCGTGCCGCCGCGCTTCTCGCTCGGCACCCCGCAGGACGGACGCGAAGAAAGGATTGGAGGCTTGTGGCACGACGAGGGCGATGACGTTCGTGCGCCCCAGGCGCAACGAGCGTGCTGCCGCGTTGGGACGGTAACCAATTTCGTGCGCCGACCGCTCGACCGCTTCACGAACGGCGTCGGAGACGCGGCCTTGCGCTTTGCCGCTGAGCACGAGCGAGACGGTTGAGCGGTCCACCCCGGCGAGACGCGCGACGTCCGCACTCGTAGGCTTGCGCCGATTGGTCAGGTTCCGAACGTCCTCGCCCACCTTGCGTCAGCTTAGCGCGGAGACGAGAACGGAACTCGTGAACCAAAGCGAGAGCCGAGGCGTTTGCCCATCGACTTCTCTTCGCTCGGCGAGGGCAGCCTTCAAGCAAGCTCGAGCGCGCGGACAGAAGAGCCTCGACTGAACCGCGAGGCTTACCCTCGCCAAAAGCATCTCGACTCGCACACATCGGACCCCTCCTTCTCGACGCTCCACAAGAACTGCTCCTGCTCTTGATGTCGGCAGCAGAAAGCCCGTCATCGACGGGCTTTCTGCTGGTGCTTCGACTGTGCAGGGCCGTTCCGCTCCGCTCGTCAAGCATTCGGGCCGCGTGGCCCCGAACCTTCCTCCAATTGAGCACGCCAGCGCTCGGCAATTCGACCGGCGGTGTCCCGAGCGCCCAGCCCGAAGGCGAGCGCGAACGCCACAGCGATGGCGCCCAGCGTCAAACCGAACGCCAAGTTCACGATCTCGTTCGCGATGCCCATTTGCCGCAAGGCCATCGCTCCGAAGAGCGCCACGGTCGCCCAGCGCGCGACGCCTGCCAGCAACCGCGCGTTCGTTCCTCCCGCGCCACGCACGAGGCCCGCGAACAGATTCGCGAGAAAAAGCCCCACCGCGAAGATCACGAGGCCCAGCAGGATCTGTCCGATCAGCTGAATGAAGTTTCGCGAGAGGTCCGCGAGGTTCTGGGCGCCGAGCAACTCGAACGCGCTGATCAAGGCAAACAGGACGATGGCCCCTTGCGCAAAATAGCCGGCGATGACCGACGGCGCGGTCGCTCCCGTGATGTTGGCACCCAATCCGAGCGCACGAGGCAAGCGGTCGAATCCGACGTTGGCGAGCAGGCCCGTCACGATGCCGCTCACGACGCGCCCGACGAACCAGGCGATGCCGACCACCGCGACCGCCGCGACGATGTTGGGAAGGGCCGCGAGAATGCGGTTCAGCATATTGCTGATCGGCGCCGTGATCGCCTCGGCGTTCAACGCGTTCAGAGCACCCAGAATGACCGGGATGATCACGAGGCCGTAGACGATCAGCCCCAGCAGGTTCGACAGCCGCGTCGTGGGCGGAAGTCCGACGCGCGAGGTCACCCGGTCGACGCCTGCCGTGGCGGTCAGGGTGGTAACGAGTTGCCGCAGCAAGTTCGCGACGAAGAACCCGATCACGAGGATGAGCGCCGCGCCGATGATGTTGGGCAAGTAGTCGAGGATGTTGTTGATGAAGTTCGTGGCAGGAGTCAGGAGGGAGCGCAAACCGAGCGCGCCGAGCACGCCTGGAAGGAAGAACAGCAAGACGAGCGCGTAGACGATGCTTCCAATCGGGGCGGATACTCCCGGAGCGTCCGGTCGGCCTCGCGTGACGCGTTCGTCCACGCGGGCGCCGCGCAGCAACCTCACCGTCACAGCGCGGGCGATGGCCGCGACGATGAAGGCGACGATGATCAGCAAAATTGCCGTGAGGAGGTTGGGCGCGTAGTTGAGGAACTGATTGTAGTACGCGTTCAGGCGATTCACTCTGAGCTCACCTTGCCCTTTCTCCTACAGAGAGAGGCCAGGACCGGGCAGGGAAAGCAAACGGAACTACAGTGTGGGAGCACACCCAACTGGCGCTCAACAAGTGCTCAGAAGAGGTGAGAGGACCGGGGCCCGCCTCATGTCTCGAGAAGTCGAGCGCCTCCTTCACTCCGTGAGCGTGTCATCCAACAAGCTTTCCAGGAGAAGCTGGCTGTTCACGGCAGCCTCGATCCGACATGCCGACACCTACCGAGAGAAATTGGAGACTCAGATTCCTTGGCGGTGCGTCTAGACTTGCCGGACCAAGCAAAGGTCTCCTCCACGATCGAGGACACGATGAAGCCAGGGGGGACTGGAGGCTCGACGCCTTGCGACAACCCGTCGTAGCCACTCGGCCCACCGGCCTCGGTCGTTCGCTGCGCGGCTGCTTCCACAGTCCATCGCGACGCCAGACGCGGTGGTCGTGATCCACGGTCTGCCACGGCGGAAGGGTACAACGTCCTGCCGCGTCGCTCAAGGAACGCTCTGTCCCGCGCAAGCCGCGTCGGAATGGAGCGTCTTAGCATGAAGTCATGGTCGTCAGGGGCGTCCTCCTGCTTGCTCTCGCCTCGCTGGCAACGGGGAGCTTGCGCATCTCTCCGAGTCCTGAATTGACCCACCCGGCGAGGCCCGTACTCGCGACGCCACAACCCGCCCTCACGACTCCCGAACCTGCAACGGCCACACCTGTGACCCCGCCCACGGCGATCTCCACGCCTGAGCTTGCCCCGGTGACACCTGAGACCCCACCCGTGACGCCGCCACCGACGATTTCGACGCCTGAGCTTGCCCCACCGGGAACACCTCCGTCCCCACCGCAGCCCACCCCCTTGTCGACCGAGGCGCCAGCCGAGCCGCCGAACCCTGCCGTCAGGAAGAGCGATTCGGTCGAGACCCAACTCCTCGCGAACCTCGACGACTTGCGCGCGAGCGGTGTCACGTGCCCCGGCGAAGCGAGTGCGCGCACGAGCGGGCCAGTCACGGCCGATCCTCGCCTCGCCCGCGCCGCCCAGCAACAAGCGGAATTCATCGCCGCCTCTGGGCAGGTGGCGCACGAAGGACCAGACGGCACGCGTCCGCGCGACCGCGCCGCCGCGCAGGGCGTGACGTCCTCGGCGGTCACGGAGATCGTGTACTTGGGGCAGCGTGGTTCGTTCGACCGCGCCGTGACGTGGTGGCTCGACTCGCCCATTCACTGCGAGATCATCGCGGATGCCCGCTACCACTCGGCGGGTGTGAGCGTGCAGCATGGCGAGCACGGCACCGCGTACGTGGTGGTTTTCAGCGACAGGTCCGAGTAACGGCTTGGCTGACGAGTTCGCTTCCATCCTGTGCTCGTTCACGAGGCGCTGGAGTTTCGCAAGGCAGCAAAGTCGAGGACCGAGCAAGTCATGAGCACTTGTCGCCCAGAACTGCTGTACGTCACTTCAGGTGAGATACGGCACGGGCGGGTGATACATGCGCTTCACGGTGAACCGCTCGGTGAACTTCGCGCCCGTTTGAAAAGACGCTTCCCCTCGCTCGATCTTGAACCGCTCCATCGGAAGGTCACCGGTCGCCCCGTACAGGTGACGCGCGTAGTACCAGTACACTTGCGCAGCGACCTCGACCGTGTCCGTCACATCGACGTGGACGATCGGCAAGGTCGGGTCGGGCGTGCCGTACTGCGCGTACTGGTAGAAGTTCACGTTCCCTCGGTGTCCCTCGGGCTCCTCGCCTTCCGC